>JAOPWK010000322.1 GCA_025965735.1 Frankiales bacterium | reverse complement strand
CGTCCTTGGCGGCGTTGCCGATGGCCTCGACGACGCGCTCGACGGCGGCCTCGATGCCCTTCTTCAGGCCCATCGGGTTGGCGCCGGCGGCGACGTTGCGCAGGCCCTCGCGCACGAGCGCCTGGGCCAGCACGGTGGCGGTGGTGGTGCCGTCACCCGCGACGTCGTCGGTCTTCTTGGCGACCTCCTTGACGAGCTCGGCCCCGATCTTCTCGTAGGGGTCCTCGAGCTCGATCTCCTTGGCGATCGAGACACCGTCGTTGGTGATCGTGGGGGCGCCCCACTTCTTCTCCAGCACGACGTTGCGGCCCTTCGGGCCGAGGGTGACCTTGACGGCGTCAGCGAGCTGGTTCATGCCGCGCTCGAGGCCGCGGCGGGCCTCCTCGTCAAAGGCGATGATCTTGGACATGTACGGGTCCTCCCGGTCGGGCGGTGCTGATCCTTCGGTGCCCGCGACGGACGACCGGACTGCCGGTCTCACCTGCTGGATCTGGCACTCGGCACGTCTGAGTGCTACGTCCTTGTTAGCACTCTCCCTTGGCGAGTGCAAGACGCCCCGGAACGGGCGGGGGAGGATAGGGTCGGGCAAAGCGGACAGGAGGCGCGACGTGGCGGACCGACTGCTGGGCCCCTCCTCGCGCCCCCGCGCCGACGAGCTGGCCGGCGTCGGCACCTGGTCGCTGGACATGGCCAGCGGGCGGCTGACGACCAACGCCGCCGCCCGCCGGATGCTCGGCTGGGACGACCGGCAGGGACTGCCGACGCTGCACGACTTCCTGGCCTTCGTGCACCCGGAGGACCGCGAGCTGCTCACCGCGCACACCGACCGGCTCGTGCGCGAGGGCCAGGAGTACGTCCTGGAGCACCGGGCGCTGCTGCCCGGCGGCCGGGTCCTGCACCTGCGCGCCTCGGCGACCGCCGACCTGGACGAGGACGGGCGGGTCCGGATGCTGCACGGCGTCACCCTCGACGTGACGTCGGCGTACCACCTGCTGCACGGCCTGCTGAGCGCGCTGAGCGACGGCTGCCTGCTGGTGTCCGGCGGCCGGGTGGTCGAGGTCAACGCGGCGCTGTGCGTCCTGACCGGCTTCTCCGCCGACGAGCTGGTGGGCAGCCGGGCGCCGTACCCCTTCTGGCCGGACGGGCGGGAGCTGCAGGAGGTCGCGCAGGCGGACGTGGAGGCGGTACGGAAGGACGGCCGTCCCCTGGCGCTGTCGGCGACGGTGCTCCCCCGGACCGCGCCGGACTCCTGGCTGGTGCTCCTGCGCGAGCGGGGCACCACCCCCGGCTGACCGCTGTCCGGTTTGCGCCGCCCCCACAGCGGTACCACTCCCGTCGCGTTGAGAGCCCAGCGCCGCGTCGGTCGCTGCGGGGCTCTCTCTGCCCTGAGTCCCGAGCGATCGCCGCGCGACCCGTGGACCCGCTCGCTCCGGAGGAACTGTGACCAGCACCGCAGACGGTCTTCGCGAGGAGACCCTGCCGGCACTGCCCGCGCACGTGGACGTGCCGCAGTACGACCGCAGCCGGCTGGTCCCGTCCGTCGTGCACATCGGCGTGGGGGGCTTCCACCGCGCGCACCAGGCCCTCTACTTCGACGACCTGGCCGCACGCGGCGAGACCGGCTGGGGCGTCATCGGCGTGGGGCTGCACCGCCCGCAGATGGGCGAGGTCCTGCAGGCGCAGGACGGTCTGTTCACCGTCGTCGAGCGCGGCGCGCAGGGCCAGTCCGCGCGCGTCGTCGGCTCCGTCGTGCACTACCTGTACGCGCCGAGCGACCCGGAGGCCGTGGTCCGCGCCCTGGCCGACGAGCGGACGCGCCTGGTGACCCTGACCGTCACCGGTGGCGGCTACCTCGTGGACGAGGACGGCCAGTTCCTGGTCGACGACCCGGACGTGCAGCACGACCTCCAGCACCCGCAGGCGCCGCGGAGCATGGTGGGCTTCCTCGTCGAGGCGCTGCGCCGGCGGCGCGAGCGCGGAACCGGCCCGTTCACCGTGCTGTCGTGCGACAACCTGCCGGACAGCGGCGCCGCCGCCCGCACCGCCGTCGTGTCCTTCGCCCGGCTGCGCGACCGCTCGCTGGCGCGCTGGATCGACGAGAGCTGCACCTTCCCGACCAGCATGGTCGACCGGATCACGCCGGAGACCTCGCCCGAGACGCGCGACCAGATCGAGGCCGAGCTCGGCGTCCCGGACCGCTGGCCCGTGGTCACCGAGCCGTTCCGCCAGTGGATCGTCGAGGACGACTTCTGCGCCGGGCGCCCGCCGCTGGAGCAGGTCGGCGTGCAGTTCGTGCAGGACGTGCACCCGTACAAGCTGGTCAAGGCGCGGATGCTCAACGGCGGCCACTCGGCCCTGGGCTACCTCGGCACGCTGCTCGGCCACACGACCACGGACGAGGCGATGCGGGACGAGGACGTTCGCACGGTGCTCGACCGGATGCTGGCCGAGGAGGTCCTGCCGCTGCTGCCGCACCCGCCCGGCATGGACCTCGAGGACTACCGCTGCACCACGATGGAGCGGTTCGCCAACCCCGCGATCGGCGACGCGCTCGCCCGGCTGTGCCGCCGCGGCTCCACCAAGATGCCGACCTACCTGCTGCCGTCGCTGCACGAGGCCGTGCAGCAGGGGACGCCGCGCCGGCTCCTCGTACTAGCGGTCGCCGCCTGGATGCGCTACCTGCGGGGCACCGACCTCGCCGGGAACCCGATCGAGGTGCAGGACGCCCGAGCGGAGGCGCTGCAGGCCCTGGCGCGGCGCGGCCAGGACGACCCGCGCCCGCTGCTGGGTGCGCGCAGCGTCTTCGGCAGCCTCGGCGAGCACCCGGCCGTCGTCGCCGAGCTGGCCGAGGCGCTCCGGGTCCTGTCGCACGAGGGCCTCCCGGCCGCGCTGGCCCGCTGCCTCCCGGCCGAGGAGTCCGCCGCCGCGTGATCCCCACATCCCGCGTGCTGGCGCTGCTCTGCGACGCGGACGGCAACCTGTTCCCGTCCGAGGAGCCCGCCTTCGTCGCCTCCGCCGACGTCACCAACGCCTTCCTCGCGTCGTACGGCGTGACGCGGCGGTACACGCCCGAGGAGCTGCGGCTGGGCAGCACCGGCAAGAACTTCCGCACCACCGCCGTCGACCTGGCCGTCGCGCACGGCGTCGCGGTGGAGCCCTCGCTGGCCGGTCGGCACCCCGGCGCCGTCACCGAGGGGCCGACGGTGCTCACCGCGCAGGCGCTGCAGGAGTGGGTGCAGGAGGAGAAGGCGCAGGTGACGCGCCACCTCGGCACCGTCCTGCGCCCCGACCCCTCCGTGCTCGAGCCGCTCACCCGGCTGTCGTCGGCGCACCGCCTGGCCGCTGTCAGCTCCAGCGCGCTGGGACGGCTCGAGGCCTGCTTCACCGCGACCGGCCTGGACGGGCTGATCCCGCCGTCGGAGCGGTACAGCGCGGAGGACTCCCTGCCGGTGCCGACCAGCAAGCCCGACCCGGCGGTCTACCTCTACGCCTGCGCGCAGCTCGGCCTCGACCCCGCGCAGGCCGTGGCGGTCGAGGACTCCGTCCCCGGCGCGCAGTCGGCGGTGGCGGCCGGCATCCCTACCGTGGGGAACGTGCAGTTCGTGCCGGGGGCGGAGCGCGAGGAGCGGGTGGCTCAGCTGCGCGAGGCCGGAGTCTTCGCGGTCATCACGACGTGGGCCGAGCTGGAGCCGCTGCTCGAGCCGCTGGAGCGCACCGCCTGACCCCTGACCTGCCCGACCTCGTGCAGCGCGCGTCGGCCCTGGCCGGCGCGGGCCGCCGCGCGCTGCTCGGGCTGGCCGGTGCACCTGGCGCCGGGAAGTCGACGCTGGCTGCGGCGCTCGTGGAGGCGCTGGGCGGGCAGGCCGTCCTCGTGCCGATGGACGGGTTCCACCTCGCCGACCCCGAGCTGGACCGGCTCGGCCGTCGTGACCGCAAGGGAGCGCCCGACACCTTCGACGCCGCCGGGTACGTCCACCTGCTGCGCCGGCTGCGCGCCCGCAGCGACGACGTCGTCTACGCGCCGGTCTTCGTGCGGTCGCAGGAGCAGGCGGTGGCCGGGGCGCTGGCCGTGCCACGGGAGGTCCCGCTCGTCGTGACCGAGGGCAACTACCTGCTGGCGGACGGGGGCTTCTCGCCGGTGCGGGAGCTGCTCGACCAGACGTGGTTCGTCGACGTCGACCCCGTCCTGCGGCGGCAGCGGCTGGTCGCCCGTCACGTCCGGCACGGACGCACCCCGGAGCAGGCCGAGCAGTGGGTCGCCTCCAGCGACGACCTCAACGCGCAGCTGGTGGACGCCACCCGCGACCGGGCCGACCTGGTGGTGCACCTGTGAGCGCGCCGCTGCGCGGCGACGCGCTGGCCGGGCTCGACGTGCCCGTCCCGGCCTACGACCGCAGTGCCGTGCGCACGGGCGTCGTGCACGTCGGGGTCGGCGGCTTCCACCGCGCGCACGAGGCGGTCTACCTCGACGCGGTGCTGGCCGCAGGAGCGACCGAGTGGGGCATCTGCGGCGTGGGGACGCAGCCGTTCGACCGTCGCATGCGTGACGTGCTGCAGGCGCAGGACTGCCTGTACACGGTGGTGCTCAAGCACCCGGACGGCCGGCTCGAGCCGCGGGTGGTCGGCGCGATCACGGACTACCTGTTCGCGCCGGACGACCCCGAGGCGGTCGTCGAGCAGATGGCCTCGCCGGACACCCGCATCGTGTCGCTGACCATCACCGAGGGCGGCTACTCGATCGATCCCGTGACGCGCCGCTTCGTCGCGGTGGAGCCGGGCGTGCTGCTCGACCTGCAGCCGGATGCGGTTCCCAGCACGGTCTTCGGCCTCGTGACGGAGGCGCTGGCGCGGCGTCGCGCGCGGGGGCTGGTGCCGTTCACCGTGCTGTCCTGCGACAACGTCCAGGGCAACGGCGAGATCGCGCGCGACGCCTTCACCGGGTTCGCGGCGCTGCGCGACCCGGAGCTCGCTGCGTGGATCGCGGATGAGGTCGCCTTCCCCAGCTCCATGGTCGACCGCATCACACCGGTGACGACCGACGACGACCGGGCGCTGCTCGCGGAGCGGTTCGGCATCGACGACGGCTGGCCGGTCGTCTGCGAGCCGTTCACGCAGTGGGTGCTGGAGGACCGCTTCTCCGCCGGACGACCGCGGTTCGAGGACGTGGGGGTGCAGCTCGTCGAGGACGTGCATCCCTACGAGCTGATGAAGCTGCGGCTGCTCAATGCCGGCCACCAGGCGATCGGCTACCTCGGCCACCTGGCCGGACACCGCTTCACCGACGAGGTCTGCCGTGACCCGGCCTTCGCCGACTTCCTGCTGGCCTACATGGAGCGGGAGGCGACGCCCACGCTGGACCCGGTGCCGGGGGTCGACCTGCCGGAGTACCGGCGCACGCTGCTGGACCGCTTCGCGAACCCGCACGTGCGCGACACGCTGGCGCGGCTGTGCGCCGAGACCTCCGACCGGATCCCGACGTTCCTGCTGCCGGTCGTCCGCGAGCAGCTCGCCGCCGGCCGCGACGTCACGCTGTCCGCGCTCGTGGTCGCCGCGTGGGCGCGGTACGCCGAGGGCGTGGACGAGCAGGGCGAGCCGATCGTCGTGGTCGACCGGCTGCTCGAGCCGGTGACCGCTGCCGCCGCACGCAGCCGCGAGGAGCCACTGGCCTTCCTCCGCGACACGGGCGTGTTCGGCGACGTGGCCGGCGATCCCGTCTTCGGCGCCGCGTTCACAGAGCACCTGGACTCACTGCGCACGCGCGGCGCGCGAGCCACCCTGGCCGCCGCAGGTTTCGGTCGGCGCGACGTGGTGATCACACCGCAGTGACGACCCTGCACCTGCACGCGCCGCTGGTCGGCCGTGCCGCTGCAGAGGGACGCACTCTGGCCGGCTACCTGCTGCTGCCGCGCCCCAAGGACCTCGTCAAGGCGCTCATCGTGCCGCTGACCTTCACCCTCGGCGCGCTCGTCGAGGGCGGCGTGGACGCGGACCGCGTCGGCGTGGCGCTGCTCGTGTGGGCGGCGCTGGAGCTGCTCGTCTACCAGGCGCGGTACCAGTGGAACGACGTGCGCGGCTTCGAGGCCGACCAGCGCCACCCGGACGGCGCGGCGCGCGGCCGGCTGCCGGGGCCGGTCGAGCGCGGCCGTCAGCACAAGGCCGTCAGCACCGCCGTCGCCGTCCTGCGCATCGCGCTCACCGGCCTGCTCGCGCTGGCCGTCCCGACCGTGGCCACGCTGCTGCTGCTGCTCACCGTCGGCGTCTTCGCGATCGCGGCGGTGTACGAGGCACTGAGGTCGGCGGCGACCGGTCGCTGCAGCGAGGTGCCGTGCCCGCTCAGCCCGCCGCTCGTCGGCCTCTGGGTGTTCGTCGGAGCCGGGTACGCGCTGCGCGGCATGACCGGGCTCGCCCTGGCCACCGACCTCACCGGCGAGCCCGCTGCGGCCGCCGTCGCCGCGCTGGCCATGTGGAGCCTCGGCGTCGTCTTCGTGACGGCCCGCTGGACGCTCGAGGCGATGCCCTTCGCGACGCTGGTGGACCGCCGGGTGAGCTGGGCGTGCCGGGCGGAGCAGGCCCGCGAGCACACGCTGGGGCTCGTCCGCTGGGTCGCCCGCGAGGCGGACCCGCGCGACCTCGGCGCACCTGACGAGCCGGCGCACTGGCGCGCCCTGCACGGCCGCACGCCGCTCACCGCGCCGTGGAACGTCGCGATCCTGCTGTCCGGCGCCTGCGCAGCCCTGGCCGGGCACCTGCTCACCGGCGGCGACGCCGGCGCCGTCGTCCTGCTCGCCGGAGCGGCCGGCGCCCTCGCCGTCGTCCTCGCGGAGCGCCGACGGCTGGAGGCCTCTGTCGGAGCCGCTGCGGCGCTGGTGGTCGTGCAGGCCGCCCTCGGCACCCCCGCCCCCGTCGTCGCCAGCGTCCCGTGGCTGGTCGTGCTGCTCGCGCACGCCTCGTTCACCAGCCAGTGCACGGCCGACCTCGGCCACCCGCTGCACCGGCTCTCGCGCTGAGCGAGGACCTCCTCGGCGTCGCGCGCGAGGCCGCCGCAGCCGGTGCTGCCGTGGCGCTGCGCTGGCGGCAGCGCGCCGACGCGCTCGTCGTCGAGGAGAAGGCCGCGCCGGACGACCTCGTGAGCCAGGCCGACCGCGAGGCCGAGGCAGCCGTCCGCGCGGTGCTCACGGCGCACCGCCCGCACGACGCGGTCCTCGGCGAGGAGGCCGGCGCGCACGACGGCACGAGCGGTGTGCGTTGGCTGGTCGACCCCGTCGACGGCACGACCAACTACCTCTACGGCCGACCGGACTGGGCGGTGAGCGTGGCTGCAGCCGGCGCCGACGGCCAGCTGCTGGCTGCCGTCGTCGTGGAGCCCGCTGTCGGCCGTACGACCTGGGCGAGCGCCGGTGGCGGCACCTGGACCGACGGCCGCCGCGTCGCGCCGCTCGTGCAGGACGACCTCGTCCGTGCGCTGGTCGAGCTGAACCTCGGCCGCCCGGACCAGAAGCACGCCGTCGCAGGACTTCTCGAAGCGCTGGTGCCACGGGTGCGGGACGTGCGCCGGGGTGGCAGCGCGGCCTCGGCGCTCGCGCAGGTGGCGACCGGCCG
>JAOPWK010000321.1 GCA_025965735.1 Frankiales bacterium | reverse complement strand
CGACCGGGTCGAGCACCGGCTCGGCCAGCGTCGTCACGGGTGCGAGCGCGGGGGCGACGGTGCCGAGCTGCGGCAGCAGCGCGTCCTGCGCGAAGGCCGGGGACCCGGTGAGGGAGAGCGCGACGGCGGCGATGCCGACGGCAGCGGTGCGGCGGGGCAGGGACGAGACGGGCACAGCGCCTCCAGCGGCTCTGCGGCCCTCCGGGAGCGGGCCGTGACGTGTCTTCTTCCCTCTCAACGAGCGTGGAAGCACAAGGCAACTGCTCCGAACGGGCGAACCCCGGGCAGGATGTACGGGTGACAGGCGACGCCACCACCGTGATCCGGCCGTCCGCGGTGCTGGCTGAGGCCGCGGCCCGCGCGGTCGTCCGGGAGCTGGAGAGCCGCGACGTGTCGCAGGGCGGCGTGTGGAGCGCCAGCAGCGGCGTCTGGCAGCGCTACGACGTGCCGTGGAACGGGATCGGCGGCACCCGGGGGAGCGCCCGGCTGGTCGGCACGATCGCCGCCGTCTACGGCACCCCCAGCAAGTACGACATCACCATCTACCGCGTCACGACGACCGACCACGGCCGCGAGAGCGGCTGGACGGTGGACACGCTGTGCGACGACGCGCTGCAGTACGCCGACCTGACGCTGGCGACCTGCCCCCGCGCCGCCCTGGTCGTGCCTCCGACACCGGACCCGTTCCGCCGCCGCTAGCCGCCGCGGACCGGCGCCTTCGTGCTGCGCCACCAGCGCAGGCAGCTGCGGCAGCTCCACCGGCTGACGAGCAGCACCGCGACGACGAGCAGGACGGCGGCCAGCCCCCCGAGCGGTCCGTGCGACCACAGCGCGACGCAGGCGGTGGCGAGCATCAGCACGGGCCCCGCCAGGACCAGGGGCAGGAGCAGCGCCACGCCCCAGGGTCGCCCATCCGGCGTACGCCCGCACCCCGACGGGCGGCCGTACCCGCTGGGCGCGAGGATCGACGGGTGACCGCCCCCTCGTACGACGGCATCGACGCCCGGACGCTGCAGCCGCCGCCGGTGGATGCCCTGCTGCTCGTCTCCTTCGGCGGCCCGGAGGGGCCGGACGACGTGCTGCCGTTCATGCAGAACGTCACCCGCGGCCGCGGCATCCCGCAGGCCCGGCTGGAGGAGGTCAGCCGGCACTACCTCGACGTCTTCGGCGGCGTCAGTCCCATCAACGCGCAGGCGCGGGCGCTCAAGGCGGCGCTGGAGGCAGAGCTCGCTGCGCGGGGCCCGGACCTGCCCGTCTACTGGGGCCACCGCAACTGGCACCCGGTCCTCGTCGACGCGCTCCAGCAGATGCGCGACGACGGCCGGCAGCACGCGCTGGCCGTCGTCACGAGCGCCTTCCCGTCGTACAGCGGCTGCCGGCAGTACCGCGAGGACTGGTGGCGCGCGCGTTCCGAGGTGCCCGGCGCGCCGCTGGTCAGCAAGCTGCGCCACTACTGGGCCGAGGAGGGCTTCCTCGCCCCGATGGCGCGCAACGTCGCCGCCACGTCCCCCTCCGGGTTGGCCCGGCTGGTCTTCACCGCGCACAGCATCCCGACGGTCATGGCAGACAGCAGCGGTCCCGAGGGCGGGGCGTACGTCGCGGCGCTGCGCGAGGCAGCGGCCGGCGTAGTGGCCCGCCTCGGCGGCTCCTGGGACTGGGACCTGGTGTTCCAGTCGCGCAGCGGCCCGCCGCAGGTGCCGTGGCTCGAGCCCGACGTCGGCGACCACCTGCTGGCCCTGCACGAAGCGGGTGTCCGGGAGGCGGTCATGGTGCCGATCGGCTTCACGAGCGACCACGTCGAGGTCCTCTACGACCTGGACCACCAGGCGCAGCAGCAGGTCTCGCACCTGGACGGCTTCGTGGCCAAGCGTGCCGCCACCGTCGGCACCGATCCGCAGTTCGTCGCGATGCTGCGCGACCTCGTGGTGGAGCGGCTCGAGGGGCCGGAGCTGCCCTCGCACGGCGCGCTCGCCACGCACGACCGCTGCCCCGTCGGCTGCTGCCCGCCGCCGCCGCGCCGATGAGCGGCCCCTGGTGGCGCGAGGCCGTCGTCTACGAGGTCTACGTCCGCAGCTTCGCCGACAGCGACGGCGACGGGGTCGGGGACCTCGAGGGCGTCCGGAGCCGGCTGCCGCACCTGGTCGACCTCGGCGTCGACGCGCTGTGGCTCACGCCCTTCTACCGGTCGCCGATGCAGGACCACGGCTACGACGTCGCGGTCTACGACGACGTCGACCCGCTGTTCGGCGACCTGGCGGGGTTCGACCGACTGCTCGCTGACGCTCACGCGGCCGGCCTGCGCGTCGTCGTCGACGTGGTGCCGAACCACACCTCGCAGGAGCACGCGTGGTTCCGCGAGGCGCTGGCGGACCCCGCGTCACCGGCCCGCGCGCGGTACGTCTTCCGGGACGGGCGCGGGGACGAGCCGCCGAACAACTGGCGCAGCGTCTTCGGCGGCCCGGCGTGGACGCGGGAGTCGCCGACGGGGCAGTGGTACCTGCACCTGTTCGACAGCAGCCAGCCCGACCTCGACTGGACCAACCGCGAGGTGCACGACGAGCTCCTGCGGGTGCTGCGCTTCTGGCTGGACCGCGGCGTCGACGGCTTCCGCATCGACGTGGCGCACCTGCTCTACAAGGACCCGGAGCTGGCCGACCTGCCTCCGGGGGAGTACGACGACCGGCGCGTGGGCGACCGGGACGAGGTGCTGGCGGTCTACGAGGAGTGGCGCCGGCTGCTCGACTCCTACGACGGCGACCGGATGACCGTCGGCGAGGTGTTCCTGTTCGACGTACCGAGGATCGCCCGCTACGTCTCCGGATCCCGTCTGCACCAGGCGTTCAACTTCACCGTCATGGCGACGCCGTGGGGCGCTGCCGCCCTGCGGCGGACGCTCGAGACGGCGCTGCAGCACTTCTCGCCGGGCACCTGGGTGCTGTCCAACCACGACCTCACGCGGCACGTGACGCGCTACGGCGGCGGCTCGCTGGGACGCCGCCGCGGGCTGGCGGTCACCGCGCTGCTCCTGGCCCTGCCCGGCTCGCCGTACCTCTACCAGGGCGAGGAGCTGGGGCTGGACGAGGCGGAGGTGCCGGCCGACCGCCGGCAGGACCCCATCTTCCGGCGCACCGCCGGCGCCGAGGCCGGCCGCGACGGCTGCCGGACGCCGATCCCGTGGGAGGCGGATGCAGCCGGCTACGGCTTCACTGCGGGCGATCCGTGGTTGCCGTTCGGCGCCGACAGCGCCCAGCTCGCCGCGGACGTCCAGCGGCGCGACCCGTCGTCGGTCCTGGTCGCCTACCAGCGGCTGCTCGCGACGAGAAGGGCGCTGCTGCAGGAGGAACCGGGCGACGAGGTGGTGTTCCTCGAGCTCGACGAAGACCTGCTCGGCGTGCGCCGCGGCTGGCTGGTCGCGGTGCTCAACACCGCGGGCGAAGCGGTCCAGGTCGAGCTCGCGGGGGAGCTGCTCGAGTCGAGCGCACCTGGCGCGGAGGCGGCCGGCGGCGTCGTCACCGTCCCCGCAGCCGCCACCGTCTGGCTCCGCAGTTAGGCGTCGGCCGCGTCGGCGGCCTCGACCTCCTCTCGCGGCACGCCCAGCAGGAACAGCACCGCGTCGAGGAACGGCAGCGACAGGGCCGCGTCGGCGGCCTCGCGCACGACCGGCTTGGCGTTGAAGGCGATCCCGAGGCCGGCGGCCTCGAGCATGTCGAGGTCGTTGGCGCCGTCGCCGATGGCCACCGTCTGCGCCATGGACAGGCCTTCCAGCGCGGCGAACTCGCGCAGCGCCTCGGCCTTGCGCGCCCGGTCGACGACTCGCCCGAGGACCTGCCCGGTCAGGTGCCCGTCCACGACCTCGAGGGTGTTGGCCAGCGCGTGGTCCAGACCGAGGGAGGCCTGCAGGTCGTCGGTCACCGCGGTGAAGCCACCGCTGACGATGCCGACGGCGTAGCCAAGCCGCTTGAGCGTCCGCACCAGCGTCCGGCCACCGGGGGTCAGCCGGACCTGCGCCCGGACCTCGTCCACCGCCGACACCGGCAGGCCCTCGAGCAGCGCCACCCGCGCCCGCAGCGACGCCTCGAAGTCCAGATCGCCGGCCATCGCCTGCTCGGTCACCCGCGCCACCTCGGCCTCGCAGCCGGCCTGCGCGGCGAGCATCTCGATGACCTCGCCCTGCACGAGCGTGGAGTCGACGTCCAGCACGACGAGCCGGCGGGCGCGCCGCCACAGGGTGGCCGGCTCGACCGCGATGTCCACCCGCTGCGCGACGGCCTCGGCGGCGAGCTCGGCGCGGAGGCGGCCAGTGGACCCGCCGGACACCAGCAGGTCGTACGCCGACAGCGGGTAGCTCGACAGCCGGAGCACCCGCTCGATGTTCGCGCCGCACGCCGCCAGCCGCCGGGCGATGCCGGCGAAGGCCGCCGGCTCCAGCGGAGCCCCCAGGACGATCACGTGGTGCCGGTCGCCACCAGCCGCAGGCTCCTGGCCGGACAGCGGCGTGAACTCCACCTCGACGTCCAGCTCCGCCGCCCGCGCCTCCAGCGCGGCCCTGAGCTCCAGGCCGTCACCGCTGCCTGAGATGACCACGCCCAGCAGCAGCCGGTCGTGCACGACGACCTGCTCGACGTCGGACAGCTCCGCACCGTGCGCAGCCAGGACGTCGAACAGCGCCGCCGTCACCCCGGGCCGGTCGCGACCGGTCACCGTCAGCAGCAGGCTCATCCCGGTTGCCCGTAAGCGTTGTAGGCCGCGACGTGCGCCCGCCGCACCACGCGCGCCAGCTCGCGCAGGGCCTGCTCGCGGCCGGCTGCCTCGCGGGTGTCGACGGCGCCGCCCAGGTCCTGCCCGGCCAGCTGCAGCACGCCGG
>JAOPWK010000283.1 GCA_025965735.1 Frankiales bacterium | reverse complement strand
GTGTGCGCCAGAACCGCTAAGCGGGCCTGCGCCAGACAACCAAGAGGCTCCAAGCCCAGGGGAGGCGGGACCTTCTCCGACGGGGAGGACCGGGCGCTCTACCCATACTGCGACAAGCTCAGCGCGGCCCTGTGCCACTCGCGGCTGCGCACGTCGTCATCTCGATCTGGGACTCGGGCTGCGGCGCCCCGCCCGCCCGGTCTTCCGGCTGTGTGTTGGAGCCAGCGTTATGCTTAGGACGTTGCGTGCCCGACGTTCGGCGAGCGGAAGCCGGTCTAACACCGGTCATCGGCTGCGAGCCGTCGCTCGTCACCGGCCAGAAGACCGGCTCTGGCCGTTGCTCGACAACCTCCGCTCATGCCGCAGAGCGGCGTTCCGGTGGCCGGCTTCCGCAACCGGCCACAGGTGAGGTTCAACGACACGGAGCGTTCGGCCGGTGACCGCCGCGCCCAGCTGCCGATGCGTCGCAATGTCAGAACCACCTGTCACGCTCGAGGTGACGCCCACGGAAGGAGGTGATCACGATGGGCAAGCCCTCCAAGGCAGCACTGTCGAAGGCCGGACGCACGCTGGCCTCCGATTCCTCGAGCAAGTCGACGAAGAGCAAGGCAGGATCGACCCTCGGCAAGGGCTGACAACAGGCTCTGGCAAGCCCGCATCCCCGCACCGCTTCACCAGGTGCGGGGATCCGGGCTTCCACAGATGACTCGCGCTGGCTGTTCCCGAGGCCCGGCCTCCTGCAGCGTCGACGCGTGCTCCAGCAGCTGCCTCGCGGCTTCCCCGAGACGCCTCGAGCCGCGGTTGCTGTCGCCCTCGCTGCCTGCACGTCGCCCAGCTGGTGTGCTTCGTCGGAGCCTCGCAGGCGCGAGCTAGCGATGTCCCGCCGTGTCCTCGCGGACCAGTCGGGGCTGTCCTACCCGCACGTCTCGCAGCTGGAGACCGGTGACCGGGAGCCGGCGCTCAAGGCGATACGCGCGCTGGCCCCGGTGTCGGTGCTGGACGGCAGGCCCGAGGAGCGGGCGGCGCTGGTGGCCGGTCGGGAGTGGGCGACCATGGGCAACGGCTCGTACGCCTCGTCGCCGGACCTGATGAGCGTCGCCTCGATGCCGGACACGTCGACGTACAACAAGGACAAGGTGCTGCTGTCGCTGGAGCGGCGGCTGCGCGGCGTGCCGCCGCTGGAGGGAGAGCGCTGCTGAACGAGATGATCGCGGCGGCAGTCGAGGAGCTGGCGGGGGAGCGGTAACTCCATGCCGTAGCAGACTGCTACAGTTGTCGTGCTACGAGGAGGACTCATGACCGGCAGCGCCCCCACCCGGATCGACGACGACGTCACGAGCGCCGCGAAGGTGGCCGCGGAGATCTTCAGTCGCAGCACCGCGCAGCAGGTCAACCACTGGGCCCGGATCGGTCGCGAGCTCGAGGCGTCGTCCAGCGTCAGTCAGCGCGACATCGCCGAGGTGCTGGCGGGTCGGGCGTCCTACGACGAGCTCGGCGCGCGGGAGCAGGCGGTGGTACGCGCCGAGTGGGCCGAACGGATGACCGCGCTGCGCGAGGGACTCGACCTGGCGGCGGAGTTCACCGCGGCCGGTGAGAGCTGGACCGAGGCGGAGGCCGACGGCACCCCGGTCAAGCGCTCTGCGCAGGCCGCACGGCCGCGTCGGCGGCGCCGAACCGCGTGAGCTCGTCGCCCGACCCTGTTCTGCACCTGCTGGCCGGACCCAACGGATCCGGGAAGACGACCCTGGCCACACGCGTGCTCATCCCGGCTACGCGGCTGCCCTTCGTGAACGCGGACGTCATCGCCGCTCAGCGCTGGCCCGGCCAGGAACTGGAACATGGTCGTGAGGCCTCCGACGCCGCGGCAGCCGACCGTGAAGGGCTGATACGCCAGCGGATCTCCTTCATCACCGAAACGGTGTTCAGCCACCCGTCGAAGGTCGACCTCGTCCGCGAAGCGCAGCAGGCCGGGTACCGCGTCACGTTGCACGTCGTCGTCGTGCCCGAGCCCGTCACGGTCGCCCGCGTCGCCGAGCGGGTCGGACGCGGCGGGCACGCGGTTCCGGTGGCCAAGATCCGCGCTCGCTACCGCCGGCTGTGGCCACTGGTCGTGCAGGCGCGGATGCTCGCCGACCAGTGCTTCCTGTACGACAACAGCACCGCTTCCTCCGCGCTGCGGCTCATCGCCAGCTATGAGCGGGGCGTGCTGCTGGGTGCCGCCGCGTGGCCGCGGTGGACACCGACCGAGCTGCTGTGACAGCCGTCCGCAGATGAACGAGGTCGGGCAGGAGCCGCGTCATCGGACGGGTCTGCGCAGAGGCAGCACCTCGGCGTACTCCTCGTCGCCCCAGCCGTCGTCGCCCCAGCCGTCTTCGGCCGGCAGGGCGCGCAGCGACTGAGCGACAAAGGGTTCAGCCACTCGTCGAGCAGCTGGTCGCTCTCGCGCGCCTGCCGTATCGCCGCCCGTTGCAAGGCTGCAGGCAGCTCGAGCTGCGGACGCCATCGGCTGGCCTCGGCAGCACGGCGGTCACGCTCGTGCCGCAGCGCCGAGGCCAACGACGGCACGCAGTCGCCGAGCGGCGGGACCGATGCGGTCAGGAAGGTTGTCGGCCACCCCCGACAACTCGCTCCAGGAGTAGCGACGTGGCGCGTCGAGTCCGGCGAGGTCGTCTGCCAGCTGCTCCCCTGCCCGTCGCGTTCAACGCGGTCGGCGGCGGCGCGGCCGCGCTGGTCGCGTTCGTGGAGGTCCTGCGGGTCAGCGACTTCCTCGCCGACGAGAGCGTCAGCCACACGCTCCCGACCGTCCTCGACGTGCTCATCGGCGCGCTGACCTTCTCCGGATCGCTCATCGCGGCGGGCAAGCTCGCCGGGAAGGTCCCCGGCAACCCGGTCACCTCGACTGCTCGTCGTCGGCGCCAACGACGTCACCAACCCCGCGGCTCGCCGCCCCGGAAACCCCGTCTCCGGCATGCCGATCCTGGACGTCGACCGGGCTCGCAGCATCATCGTCATCAAGCGGTCGATGGGCGCCGGCCACGCCGGGATCGACAACGAGCTCTACGCCGACCCGAGGACGTCGATGCTCTTCCGGGACGCGAAGGCGGGGCTGCGGGAGCTGGTCGCGGCCGTGCAGACGTACGTGCGGTAGGTGCTCGTCTACGCCTGGGAGAACGCCCGCCAGCGCTGCTCCAGCAGGTCCTGGTCCGGCCGTTCGCTGCGGCGGTTCGGCAACTCCAATGTCCAGCCATGGACGTCCTGGATGCCGTGCTTGAGCATCGGGCCGTCCACCTCGAGCAGCACGTCCGCCCGCACCTCCACGACGTAGTCCCGCCGCACCCCGAGGATGCCGCGGTCGTACGCCGCGTGATGGATCTTGCACAGCGACAGGCCGTTCGGCACCACCGGCTGCCCGCCTTCTGCGTCGGACAGGATGTGCGCCGCGTCGAGCAGGTCGACGTGCTTGAGGCGGCAGATCGCGCACGACTGCTCGTACGCCCGCAGCACCCGCGCGCGAAAGACCGGCTGGTGCAGGCGGAGCCTGGTCAGCCGCTCGGCGTACTCACGGGTGTCGGCAGTCGGTGTCGCATGAACCAGGAAGCGAAGGTTCTCGTCCACGGCGATCTCGACGAAGCGGCCGACCGGGTCGTCGGCCACGACGTACACAGGGAAGGTCGGCACGAACACGCCCGGCGCGATGCCCTGCAGCAGCACCAGCGGCAGCCCCAGCTCGGCGGCGCGACGCAGCTTGCGGTTGTCGCCGCCGTCCGGGTCACCGTCGCGGTAGGCGTAGCGCAGCAGCCCGTCCTGGGTCTCGACGTCGTCGTACGGTCCCTTGGGCTGGCTCAGGATCGACAACGTGGAGCCCAGTTGCCGCGGGTTACGGATGCCGCGGCTCTGGTCGATCAGCTTCAGCGGCTGACCGGCGTACGAGAACGCTTCCAGCTGTGCGCGCGTGACCACGCCGCCGGAGGACGCCATGCGCTCGGCGAGGTAGGCCATTGCCGCGCGGCGGACGTCCAGCTCGTCGAGCAGCATGGGGGAGGTCTAGCACGCAGGAAGCGCGGTAGCGCGTGTGTCCTTTCCCTTCTGGCCACGAGCCGGGCGGTTGCGCAGGCTCCCTGTCCTCCAGCGCCAGTGCGACGCGCTCCCTCGCCACAACGCGGTCGCGGCCAGCCAGGACAACGTGCCGCTGCGGTCGTCGCAGCCGGGGCGCCGGCCGCGCTCATGCCATGGACCTGCTCAACGCGGCAACGGCAATGCTCACGCGGCCCGGCTCTACACCTGCGCCGGCGACCTGCGTGGGAGCCGATGAGCTGATCCACGTCGCGGTCTGAATGCGTCACCTGTGCACAGCCTCGGCGTGGTTGCTGCCCCGTGTCGGTGCCCGCTTCTACGTTCCGGGCCGACGACGGAGGAGGTCACATGGGCGTCAAGAACAAGCAGCGGCGGGCGGCGAAGAAGAAGCGAGCTCAGCAGCGTCCCGACGGCGGAAGGCGGCGCCACGAGGAGCCCTTCCTGTCGGAGGTGTCCCCCTTCGTGGCGCGCAACGTGGTCGTCGGCGCCCTCCGGGACATCTCCTCCGACGCCGCTGCGGCGGCCGGACATGCCGAACGGTTCCTCCGGCCAGACGGGCTGCTGCCGCCGCACCTTGCGCGCGCAGCGCTGGAGGAGCTGCTGGAGGAGCTGATCGCCGCCGTCGTCCAGCAGGGCTGGCGGCCCACCGATGTGGCAGAGATCGTGGGCCGACAGCTCTCGCGGTCCGCCGTGCCGGCACTGGTGCCGTTGCTCGCCACCGAGGTCGGGCGGCACACCATCGTGGCCCCCGCTTGGCGGAACGACCTGACAAGTCTGGGTCGCGGTCAGCGGCTCGACCTGACGCTGGTGGCAGGTCTCCAGGCGGCGTTGGAGTTGGCGGCGTGCCTGGCCACGCTCGGGCCGATCGGGGTGCTGATCCCGCCGCCGGGGACGGCCGCGGCCAGCGGTGCAAGCACGTCGACGGGGGACCCCAAGCTGCTGGCCAAGGTGCGGGCGCTGCTGGCGAAGGCGGAGTCGACGCAGTACGACGAGGAGGCGGATCTGCTCTCGGCCAAGGCACAGGAGCTCATCAGCAGGCACGCCCTGGACCGCGTCCTCGCGGAGTCCGCTGGGCAGGCGCCCGCCGCGGAACCGACGGCGCGGCGGATCTGGATCGACGCGCCGTACGTCTTCGGTAAGGCCATGCTGGTCCACGCCGTGGCCGAAGCCAACCGCTGCCGCTCAGTGATGACCGAAGCGCTCGGTTTCTGCACCGTCTTCGGTCAGGAGGAGGACCTCCACGCCGTCGATCTGCTCGTGACCTCGCTCCTGCTCCAGGCCGGCACCGCCATGCGGAGGTGCGGGCGGCAGACGGACTCCGCGGGCACGTCCCGGACCCGGTCCTTCCGGCAGTCCTTCCTCCTGTCGTACGCCTCGCGGATCGGTGAGCGGCTGCGAGAGGCGACGGCACAGGCAGCGGACAGCACCGGTCGGGCCGGCGAGCTCGTACCGGTGTTGCGCACGCGGGCCGAGCACGTCGACCGGGCCTGCGAAGCGATGTTCCCGCAGCTGGTCTCGCGCCGCGCCGGCATCAACAACGCGCGGGGCTGGGCCGCGGGTCGTGCGGCTGCGGATCAGGCACAGCTCGTGACCGACAAGGAGATCAGCCAGGCGTCATGACGCCGTCAGAAGGCCGGCATACACCTGGAGGTGGATTGTGGTGTACGTGAGCCGCACGAACATCGACATCGATGACGAGGTCATGCGTCGCGTGCAGGTCAGTTATGGACTGCGCACCAAGCGCGAGGCCGTCGACTTCGCGCTTCGCCGGCTGCTGGTCGAGCCCTTCACGCGGCAGGAGGCCCTGGCCGCCGAGGGCAGCGGGTGGGACGGGGACCTGGACGAGCTGCGTGCGGGGACGGCGCCGCGGCGGTGATCGTCGTGGCCACGTCCGCGTGGGTCGAGTACCTGCGCAAGACCGGTTCGCCGGCCAACCGGGCGCTCCAGCGCGCGTTGAGGGCAGACGCTGAGCTCGGGGTCGTGGACGTCGTCCGCATGGAGCTGCTTGCAGGCGCCGGCGGTGACGAGCAGATCACCACCGTGGCCCGGCTGCTCGCCCGCGGCGTGGCCCTGCCCAGCCTGTCTCCGGGCGACCACGAGTACGCCGCCAGCCTCTACCGGGCTGCCCGCCGCTCCGGCCAGACGGTGCGGTCGATGATCGACTGCCTGGTGGCCTCGGTCGCCGTACGGCTGGATGCTCCAGTGCTTGCCCGGGACCGAGACTTCGAGGTGCTGCAAGAGGTCTGCCCACTGCGGCTGGTGTAGCGCCAGGCTGGGCACGCACTGGGCCTACGGCCGCCTCGCGGCTCCGCCGGTCCCGCCGGTCCCGCAGTGACCGACCGATCGCTCGTGGACGAGCTGCTGGCGGAGCGGCGGTCGGAGGCTGCGGCCTGGTGACGGTGCTGGATGCCAGCGCTGTGCTCGCCCTGCTGCAGGACGAGCCTGGCGCTCAGGTGGTCGAGGACGCGCTCGCAGGCAGCGTGCTGAGCACCGCGTCAACCTCGCCGAGGCCGTCGGCACGCTGGTGGACGCGGGGCTTCCGGCTCCGTCGTTGCCCGCCGAGCTCGCTACCGCCGGCGTGCGGCTCGTCGAGCTGTCGCGTGACGATGCCGTCCTCGCCGGCGCTCTTCGGGGGATCGCCGGCGGCCGCGGACTGTCGCTCGGCGACCGCTGCTGCCTCGCGCTGTCGCTGCGAGCTGAGCACGGCGTGGTCCTGACCGCCGACCGCGCCTGGACGGACCTGGACCTGCCACTGACGGTGCGGCTCGTCCGCTGATCCCGTCGGAGGTTGTCCCCACGCTGACGCCCGACCGGCCGGGAGGGCACCAGGTGGACCACGACACGATCGAGGCGCTGCGTGAGCGCCACCCCGCCGTCCACGCTCCTCGGCTGTGGTGGTGACGCCCCCACGTACTGATGCAGGAAACCCGCGCGACCTCGTCGGACCCGACCCGTACGGTCGAGGCCGCCATGACCCTCCTCGCCCGCGCCGCACCACCGACCACCCCTGCCGCGCCGACGGAGCGCCAGGTGGGCCTCGCCCGCCTCCGCGGCACCACCTCCGCCTGGGCGCTGGCCGCCGCAGCGATCGCCGCTCTGGGACAGACCTGCGGCACCGTGATCGCCGGCCGGCTCGCCGAGCAGCCGACGGCGATGCTGGTCACCCTGCTCGCCCTTGCGGTCGTCGGCGGAGGCCTGCTCGACACCGCAGCGCGGATGCTCTGGTGGTCGGTGGTCGACCGCGCCGAGGGACGCCTGCGGGGTGACCTGCTCCAGGCCGCACTGCAGCAGCCGCTGTCCGTGCTGTCCGAGCAGGCCGTGGGCGAGGTGCTGGACCGGGTCGACGACGACACGCACGAGCTGGGCAACCTGTTGCGCCGGATCGGCTGGGACCTGGTCCGCACGCTGCTGCGCGCCGGTCCGATGTGGGTGATCGCCGGCGTGACGTGGTGGCCCGCCTGGCTGCTCTTCCCGCTCGTCGGAGCTGCCACCGTCCTGCTGATCCGGCCGCTGACGGACGAGGTCGCCCGGCGCAAGCTCGCCGAGGAGATCGCGTGGACCGAGCAGGCCGCAGCCATGGAGGAGGGCGTCGCCGCCCGCGACGACATCCGCTCCTCCCTCGGGCAGGCCTTCGTGATCCGCCGGTGCGCCGAGCTCGCCGCGGAGGTGCACGGGCGGGTGCGCGCGACCTGCGTGACCGCGAGCCAGATCGCGCGGCGTGCCGGCCTGCTGCTGCACGGGCTGCTCGCCGTGACCGCGGCGGCCGGCGTCCTGCTCGTCACCAGCGACCGGCTCAGCACGGCGGAGCTGGTCACGCTGTTCCTCGTGACGACGATGTTCGTCGGCAACCTCGACCAGATCAGCCGGCACCTGCCCGAGCTGCAGGCCGGCCTCGGCGCGCTCGCCAGGATCCGGATGCTCCTGGCGGCAGAGCCCGAGCCGACGGGCGGCCTGCCGGTGCCCGACGGCCCGCTCGACGTCAGCATCTCGGGGCTGCACTTCGGCTACGAAGAAGGCACGTTCGCGCTGCGCGACATCGACCTGCACCTGCCGGCGGGCCAGACCCTCGCGCTGGTCGGCCGTACCGGTTCGGGGAAGTCCACCCTGGCCGCCCTCGTGAGCCGCGCGGTCGAGCCGCCGCCCAGTGCCATCCGCCTCGGCGGCACCGACGTCCGGGAGCTCGACCTGCAGGCCCTGCGCCGCGCGGTTGGCGTGGTCACCCAGCGGACGGACGTGCTCGCGGCAACCCTGCTGGACAACCTCACGCTGTTCGGCGACGTGCCGAGGTCGAGCGTGGCGGCGGCGGTGCAGGAGCTCGGCCTGGAGGAGTGGGTCGCCGGCCTGCCGGACGGACTGGACACCGTGCTCGGGCCGGGCGGCACCACGCTGTCGGCGGGGGAGGAGCAGCTCGTCGCCTTTGCCCGGCTGCTCGTGCGCGACGTGCAGGTCGTCGTCCTCGACGAGGCCACGGCGCGAATGGACCCCGTGACCGAGGCCCGAGTCGTGCGGGCGTCGGACCGGCTGCTGGCCGGTCGTACCGGCATCGTCATCGCGCACCGGCTGACCACCACCACCCGTGCCGACCGCGTCGCGGTGCTGGAGCGCGGACGCGTGGTGCAGCACGGGCCACGCACCCGGCTCGCCGAGCAGGACGGCCCGTACCGCGACCTGCTCGTCGCCGCCGGCCGGGGCCACGAGCTCGCGTCGACCACGGGGACGACGGCTGTCGGCACCGCGCGCCGGGTCGGCGACGCGCGCACGCCGCAGGAGGTGCCGTCCGGCCCGAGCCTGACCCGCCACACGATCGCGATGCTGCGACTGCACCCGGAGTGGGGGATCGCCGGCGCGCTGCTGTTCCTGCTGTCGGCGCTCGTCGGGGCGTACGGCGCCGTGACCGGCTACCTCTGGGGCACCGTCGTCGAGCAGCTCGAGGCCGGCGGCCGGCCCCTGCTGCGGACGGCGGTGCTGGCGGCGACGCTGCTGACGGCCCCCCTCCTGCTGGCGGTGGCCTATCGCGTCTACCCGCAGTGGTGGATCGCCGTGCTGCTGCGGGTCCGCCTTGCCGTCCTGCGTGGGCAGACGATGCAGCACCGGCTGCCCCGGACGCCCCCGGGAGAGGTGGTCGGGCGGGCCCTCGACGGCGACCGCTTCGTGCGCTACGCCGACCGGTGGGTCGACTTCCTCATGGGCCTGTCCGTCGCCGTCCTGACGGCGCTCGTGGCCCGCAGCGCGCTGGCCGGCGCGGTGCTGCTGGGCGTGATGGTGCTGGCCGCGGTGGCGTCCGCCGCAGGTTCAGCTGCTGCGGGACGGTCCGCCTTCGCCTCCTCCACCGCGCGGGCGCGCTTCGGTCGCTCGCTGGTGTCCGCGCTGGAGTCCGCCCGCACCGTCAAGCTCGCGGCCGCGACGCCACAGGTCCACCGGCACCTGCAGGAGGTCGACAGCGGCCGGGTCGAGGCGGCCGTGAAGGAGCACCGGGTGCAGGCGGTGCTCGACGGCCTGCCCATCGTGCTGGTGCAGTGCGGCGTCGTCGTGGGGTGGCTGGTCTTCCTCATGGGCGGCTGGGACCTGTCCACCGCGCTGCTGGTGACGACGGCGGTCAGCGGCTTCGACTGGTTCGGCCGCGTCGCGGGCGCGATCATCACCGAGGCGCCCGGCACCCGCGCCTGGGCCGCCGAGACGTCCCGGCTGGCCGGCGGTGTCGACCTCGTCGCGCTGCCCCCAGGCGTCGACCTGGTCCGGGGTACGGCTCCGCTGCCGGAGGCGCCGCCGTACGAGCCGCTCGACCGGCTGGAGCTGGCCGGCCTGACCGCCGTGCACGACGACGGGACGCTGGGTGTCGAGGGCGTCGACCTGACGGTCCGGCGCGGCGAGCTGGTGCTGCTGCTCGGACAGATCGGGTCCGGCAAGTCCAGCCTGCTGGGCGCGCTGGCCGGGTTGATCGACCACAGCGGCAGCCTGCGCTGGAACGGCCGGGAGGTCGAGGACCCGCAGCGCTTCCTGCGGCCGGGGCAGGTCGCGCACGTCGCGCAGGTGCCGCGGGTGCTGTCCGGCACGTTCGTCGGGAACCTGCAGCTCGACCACGTGCGAGACCCGCGGCTCGCTGTCCAGGACGCGCGGCTGGAGCGGGACATCGGCGAGGCCGGCGGGCTGGAGGCGATCGTCGGTCATCGCGGCGTACGGCTGTCCGGCGGCCAGGTGCAGCGCCTGGCCCTGGCGCGGGCGCTCGCCACCGGCGCCGAGCTGGTGCTGGCCGACGACGTGTCGAGCGCCCTGGACGCGCGGACCGAGGTCGAGCTGTGGGAGGCGCTGCGCGAGCGCGGCACGACGGTGCTGGGCTCGACGAGCAAGCGCGCGGCGCTGCGGGCAGCCGACCGGGTGGTCGTCCTGGAGGCGGGTCGGGTCGTGGCGGTCGGCCGGTGGTCGGAGCTGGCGGAGGACTGGGACCACCTGGCCGGATGACTCACCCGGCCAGGGCAGCCCATCGATCGACGCGCGGGTCTTCGAGGCCCACGAGCTCGACCAGCCCCCGTCGTACGGCCTCCGGCTCCGGCACAGCGCCTGCCTCCACCACCGTGGCGATGTCGACCCAGTCCTTCGGCCGGTCGAACAGCGCCTTGAAGAGCACGAGCTCGACCGGGCCGAGCACGCTGATCTGCTCTCCCGCGAAGGGAACGACGCGGCGCCGCGAGCCGCCTGCGCCGCCAAAGGCGTGCGGGATGGCGGCTGCCTGCAGCGCGTCCGACAGCGCGAGGACCTTCTGGACCAGCGTGGTCATGCCGGGACTCGCGGGAAGCGCAGCCGGCGCTCGCGGCGGAAGGGCAGCGCCTCCGCCAGGTGAAGCACGTCCTCGAGCCGCCGCCCCCGGCGGAGCAGGGCCGCCTGCTCGGCGTCCGCGGGGACGAGCTCGGTTCCGGCAGCCCGCATCAGCCGTTCCAGCGTGCCGACGGTGGGCTGCTTGCGACCGGCCTCGGTGGCGGCGACCGCGGATTGCGACGTCCCGGCGGCGGCGGCCAGCGCACGCCGGCTCAGGCCGGCCCGGGTTCGGGCTGTCCGGAGGAGCAGCGCGGCGTCCATGGAGCGATGATGGCCGGTCGGGTGTCAGATCGTGCACCTGCTGGGAGCGCCTCGTCCACGGAACCACGCGCTGTCGCACCCTCGCGGTAGGAAGGCGCGATGACCCTGAGGCTGCACCGCGCCGAGCGGACCGCCGTGCTCGCCGATGCCCTGGCCGAGGTCGTCGCCACGCCGCTGGGTGACCCGTTCACGCGGGAGGTCATCGCGGTGCCGGCCAAGGGCGTGGAGCGCTGGCTCACGCAGCGCCTGTCGACCTCCCTCGGGGCGGGAGGGTCCGACGGCGTCGCTGCGAACATCGCCTTCCCCAGCCCGAACCGGCTCGTCGACGAGGCGGTTGCCGCCGCGGGCGGGCACGAGGCGGACGACGACCCCTGGGCGCCGCAGCGCGTCCTCTGGACGCTGCTCGACATCATCGACAGCTGCGTCGGCGAGCCCTGGTGCTCGGTGCTCGCCGGTCACCTCGGCCACGGTCAGGACGGCCACCGCGCCGGCCGGCGCTACGCCGCCGCCGAGCACCTGCGCGACCTCTACCGCTCCTACTCCGCCCACCGTCCGCAGCTGCTCGTCGACTGGGCGGCAGGCAAGGACACCGACGGTGCCGGCGGTCCGCTCGACCCCGACCAGGTCTGGCAGGCCGAGCTCTGGCGGCGGCTGCGGGCGCGGCTGGATGCGCCGAGCCCGGCCGAGCGGCTCGAGGACACCTGCCGAACCCTGCGCGACGACCCCGGCTGCAGCGACCTGCCCGAGCGGCTGTCGCTGTTCGGCGCGACCCGGCTGACGACCGAGCAGCGCACGATCCTGCGGACGCTGAGTGAGCACCGGGACGTGCACCTGTGGCTGCCGCACCCGAGCCCTGCCCTGTGGGCGAGCCTGGTCGACGAGGCGCCGGTCACGCGCCGGCGAGAGGACCGTACGGCGCTGCTCGTGGGACATCCCCTGCTGGCCAGCCTGTCTCGCGACACGAGGGAGCTGCAGCTGCTGCTCAACGACATGCCGGACACGCACCATCCGGGCGACCAGCACGCGACGAGCCTGCTGCAGTCGGTGCAGGCAGCGCTCCGCGACGATGCCCCACCCACCGCGACGGCGACAGCCGACGGCACCCTGCAGGTGCATGCCTGCCACGGCCCGGCGCGGCAGGTCGAGGTGCTGCGCGAGGCGCTGCTCCACCTGTTCCAGCAGCACGAGGACCTCGAGCCGCGAGAGGTCCTGGTCATGTGCCCGGACGTCGAGACCTACGCCCCGCTGGTGAAGGCGGCCTTCGGTCAGGAGGGCGCCGGCCACCCGGGCCACCGGCTGCGGGTGCGCCTGGCCGACCGGAGCCTGAAGCAGACCAACCCGCTGCTCGACACGCTGTCGGGTCTGCTCGCGCTGGCCGACGGTCGGGTCACCGCCAGCCAGGTGCTCGACCTCGCGGCCAGCGCGCCGGTACGCCGCCACTTCCGCTTCAGCGACGACGACCTCGAGCGGCTGCGCGAGTGGGCGGCACGGGCCGGCGTGCGGTGGGCCCTCGGGCCGCGGGAACGGGACGCGTTCTCGCTCGGAGGGGTGCCGCAGAACACGTGGCGGACAGGCCTCGACCGGCTGCTGGTGGGGGTCGCCGCCGACGAGAGCGACCTGACCTGGCTCGGCCTCGCCCTCCCGCTCGACGACGTCGACAGCAGCGACATCGACCTGGCCGGCCGGCTCGCCGAGCTGCTCGCCCGGCTGGAGGCGGTCCTGTCCCGCCTGGACCGGCAGCAGCCGGTCCGGGACTGGGTGGCCGCACTCAGCGATGCTCTGGACCTGCTGACCGAGGTGTCGGAGGACGACGCGTGGCAGGTGGGGCAGGCCCGCCGCCAGCTCTTCGAGGCGGCCGAGCACGGCGGCGACGCGGAGCTCCGGCTCGCGGACCTGCGCGTCCTGCTCGCCGGTCGCCTCGCGGGCCGGCCCACCCGCGCGAACTTCCGCACCGGTGAGCTGACTGTCTGCACGATGGTCCCGATGCGCTCGGTGCCGCACCGGGTGATCGCGCTGCTCGGGCTGGACGACGGCGTCTTCCCACGCGGCGGGAGCGTCGACGGCGACGACGTGCTGCAGCGCGACCCGTGCCTGGGTGAGCGCGACGTGCGCAGCGAGGACCGCCAGCTGCTGCTCGACGCGCTGATGTCCGCCGGTGACCACCTGCTCCTGCTCTACACCGGCGCCGACCCGGTGACCGGCGCGACCCGACCGCCGTCGGTCCCGCTGGGCGAGCTGCTCGACGCCGTACGGGAGACGGTCGGCGACGACGAGCTCGCCGGCGTGCTGACCCGCCACCCGCTGCAGCCCTTCGACGGGCGGAACTTCCTGGCCGGCAAGCCGTTCAGCCACGACACGGCCGCCTACGCCGGTGCGCGGGCGGCGCTGCGTCCGCGTACACCGACTCCCGACTTCCTCGGGACGCCGCTTCCCCCACCCGGTAGGGAGGTTGCGCTGCGCGACCTGGTCGCCTTCGTGGTGCACCCCGTCAAGGCGCTGCTGGCCCGACGCCTCGGCGTGCACATCCCCGACGCGCAGGACGCGGTCGCCGACGCGCTGGCCGCCGAGCTGGACTCGCTGCAGAAGTGGGACGTCGGCGACCGGATGCTGGCCGCGCGCCTGGCCGGCGTCGACGCGGCGGCCTTCCAGCAGGCGGAGTGGCGGCGGGGCACGCTGCCGCCCGGACCGCTCGGGATGCGGCTGCTGCACGAGCTGGACACCGCGGTGGAGCCGATCGTGCAGGCGGCGCTGCCGGTGCACGCCGGCGTCGCGCGCGCCGTGGACGTGGTCCTCGAGCTCGACGGCCACACCTTGACCGGGACCGTGAACGGCGTGCACGGCGGCGTCCTGGCCAGCACCTCGTACTCCAGCCTCGCGCCCAAGCACCGCCTGGCGGCATGGGTCCACCTGCTGGCGCTGGCCGCCTGCAGCGACGACGCGGTGCTCGCCGTCACCACGGGACGCGGGCCGTACAAGCGGCCGGTCTGGCGCTCCACCCTGACCGTGCCGGAGGACCCGGCAGCGGTGCTGCGCGACCTGATCGCGCTGTACGACGACGGCATGCGCCAGCCGCTCCCGCTGGTCACCGGCGCCTCCGCGAAGTACGCCGAGCGACGGCGGGCCGGCGACGTGCCCGAGGAGGCGCTGGAGGCCGCGGCCAAGGAGTGGGACGCGATGTTCGGCGACAGCAAGGACCGGCACGTCGCGTACGTCTTCGGCTCGCCGCCGCAGCTCTCCCGGCTGACCACCGCGCCCGGTGCGGGTGACGAGCCGACCCGCTTCGGCGAGCTCGCCGTACGCCTGTGGTCGCCGCTGCTCGCGCACGAGGAGGTGGGGGCGCCGTGAGCGACCTCTACGGGGCGCTGCCGACCGGGACGACGGTGCTGGAGGCCAGCGCCGGCACGGGCAAGACCTGGACCATCGCGGCGCTGGCGACCCGCTACGTCGCGGAAGGGCACGCGGAGCTGTCCGAGCTGATGCTCGCGACCTTCGGCCGCGCCGCCACCCAGGAGCTGCGGGAACGCGTGCGGGAGCGGCTCACCTCCACCGCACGGGCACTCGGAAAGGCCGACCGTGGAGACGAACTCGTGCAGCACCTGTCGCGCTGCAGCCCTGGGGAGCTGGTGCTGCGCCGGCAGCGGCTGCGACACGCCCTGTCGCAGTTCGACGCCGCCACCATCGCCACCACGCACAGCTTCTGCCAGCAGGTGCTGGACAGCCTCGGCATGTCCGGCGACCACGAGCCGGGCGTGACGATGGTCGAGTCCGTGGACGACCTGCTGCGCGAGGTGGTCGACGACCTCTACCTGCGCAAGTTCGCGCCACACGGGGCCGACCTGCCGCAGCTCTCTGCCAGGGAGGCGCGCGAGGTCGCGCGGGAGGCGACCCGCGACGGCGCCGCCCGGCTCGAGCCGGCGGACGCCGACCGCGCCTCGGGCGCCGGCCAGCGGGTGGGCCTCGGGATCGCCGCGCGCAAGGAGCTCGAGCGGCGCAAGCGGCTGGTCGGGGTGCGCGACTTCGACGACCTGCTCGTGCTCCTCCGGGACGTCCTCGCCGATCCGGTGCGGGGCGAGGCGGCCTGCAGGCGGCTGCGTTCGCGGTACACGGTGGTGCTGGTCGACGAGTTCCAGGACACCGACCCCGTGCAGTGGGAGATCCTGCGCCGGGCCTTTCACGGCCACGTCGCGCTGGTGCTCATCGGCGACCCCAAGCAGGCCATCTACGCCTTCCGCGGCGCCGAGGTGCTCAGCTACCTCGACGCCGTCGGTGCCAGCGAGCAGCACCAGACGCTGGCCACGAACTGGCGCAGCGACCAGGGCCTGCTGCGGGCGTTGGAGCACCTCTACGGCGGCGCAGCTCTCGGGCATCCGCGGATCCTGGTCCGGCACGTCGATCCGGCCCACACGACCGGTCGGCTCGCCGGTCAGCCGCCGATGCGCCTGCGCGTGCTCGACCGCACGGGCGTCGGCCCGATCGGCAGGAACGGCTTCCCGCTGCTGCCGCCGGTGCGCGAGAAGGTCGCCGCCGACGTCGCCGCCGACATCGTCCGGCTGCTCGAGAGCGCGCCGCTGATCGACCTGGACGGCGCGCCGCGCGCGGTCCGTCCGGGTGACATCGCCGTCCTGGCCCGACGGCACAGGCACGTGCGGGCCGTGCAGAGCGCGCTGGAGCGTGCCGGGGTCCCGTGCGTGGTCTCCAGCAGCACCAGCGTCTTTGCGACGCAGAGCGCGCGCGACTGGCTCTGGCTGCTGCAGGCCCTCGAGCAGCCGCACCGCCTCGCCCGGGTGCGCCTGGCCGCGCTCACGCCGCTGATCGGCTGGTCGGCGGAGCGGCTCCTCACGGCCGGCTTGAGCGGCCTCGACGAGGTCGCGACACTGGTGCGCGACGCCGCGGCGCGCTTCGAGGAAGCCGGCCTGGCAGCGGCTTTCGAGCGGCTGGCGTCGCAGACGCAGCTGGAGAGCCGGTTGCTGTCGGTGCAGGCGGGGGAGCGGCAGCTGACCGACCTGCGCCATCTCGCGCAGGTGCTCAACCGGGCTGCGGTCGAGGACTCGCTCGGCCTGAGCGCCCTGAGCACCTGGCTCGGGGAGCGGGTCGAGGACCCCGACAGCGGCAGCCTGTCCGAGCGCAGCCGGCGACTGGAGACCGACGCCGCTGCCGTGCAGATCGTCACGGTGCACGCCAGCAAGGGCCTGGAGTTCCCGATCGTCTACGTGCCGTACGGCTGGGACGGCGCGAAGAACCCGCAGCAGGCGACGCTGCTCCTGCACGACCCGGACGGCACCCGCGTGCTGGACGTCGGCGGCAGGGACGGCCCCGGCTACGCCGAGCGCAAGAAGGTGTCCGACGCCGAGGACGCCGGCGAGGAGCTGCGCCTGCTCTACGTCGCGCTCACCCGTGCGATGTGCCAGGTCGTCGTGTGGTGGGCGCCGTCCGCGGTCACCGCCGGGTCGCCGCTGCACCGGCTCCTGCTGGGACGTACGGAGGGCGACCCGGAGCCCGCCGCGCGGCCACCCGTGCCTGAGGACGCGGCGGCGCACGCGCGGCTGGCGCACTGGGCATGGCCGGACGAGATCTCCCTCGAGCAGGTGCCGAAGCAGATCCCTCCCGCGCACTGGGACCCGCCGCAGGAGGACGCCCCGGAGCTCGCCGCCGCCCGCTTCGCCCGGACGCTGGACATGACCTGGCGGCGCACCTCGTACTCCGCCCTCACCTCGGCGGCGCACGACGCTCCGCGCGTGAGCAGCGAGCCCGAGCAGCCGGAGCGCACGGACGAGCCGGGCGAGCCGCCGCCCGTCGACGTGACCCTGAGCGGTCCGCCGTCCACCATGAACGACCTTCCGGCGGGAGCGGCCTTCGGCACGCTGGTGCACGAGGTGCTGGAGGACGTGGACACGTCCGCTGACGACCTCAGCGCCGAGCTCCTGCTCCGGGCGCGGGAGGCGGTGGCGCGTCGGCTGGCACCGGTCGATCCGGCCGCCCTGGCCGCCGCGCTGCTGCCGGTGCTGCGGACGCCCTTGGGCGAAGGCGGCACGCTGGCGGACGTCATGCCCGCGGATCGGCTGGCGGAGATGGACTTCGAGCTGCCGCTGTCCGGCGGCGACTCCGTGACGGCGGTGCAGGCGACGCTGCGGGACGTTGCGGCGCTGCTGCGCACGACGGTGCCTGCGGACGACCTGCTGGCGCCGTACGCCGACCTGCTGGAGACGGTCGAGGCGCCGGCGCTGCGCGGCTACCTGTCCGGCAGCATCGACGCGGTGCTGCGGCTGGCCGGCCCGTCGTACGTCGTCGTGGACTACAAGACCAACCGGCTCGCCCGCGGCGACCTCACCGCGCTGCACTACACGCGGGAGGCCATGGCGGCCGAGATGCTGCGCGCGCACTACCCGCTGCAGGCACTGCTCTACGCCGTGGCGCTGCACCGCTTCCTGCGCTGGCGGCAGCCCGGCTACGACCCCGGCGTGCACCTGGGCGGAGTGCAGTACCTGTTCGTGCGCGGCATGGTCGGACCCGACACCCCGCCCGGCTGCGGGGTGTTCGACTGGAACCCCCCGACGTCGCTGGTGACCGGGCTGTCGGACCTGCTGGCCGGTTCGTCGTGAAGGTGGTGGCGGCCACCGGGCTGCTGGCGGTCTTCAACGCTGCGGGGGTGCTCGAGGCCGCTGATGTGCACGTGGCGGAGCGACTGGGCGCGCTCGCGCGGGAGGCGTCCGAGCCGGTGCTGCTGGCCGCGGCGCTGGCGGTGCGCGCCGTCCGCCTCGGTTCCACCTGCCTCGAGCTGGACCGGATGCAGGACGTGACCGTCGACGAGGAGTCCGAGCTGGACGTCGGCGTCCTCCCGTGGCCGCCGGTCTCTGCGGTGGTGGACGCCTTGCGCCGCAGCCCGCTGGTCGTCGCGTCGGAGGTCGGGACGCTGCAGCCGCTGCGCCTCGTGGACACCGACCGCGGGCCGCTGCTCTACCTGGACCGCTACTGGCGCCAGGAGCAGCTGGTGCGGCACACCCTGGACGACCGCGCCGTGACCCGGCCGCCGCAGGAGGTGGAGCAGCTGACGGAGCGGCTGGCGTCGCTGTTCGTCGGGGCGAAAGCCCCTGACCGGCAGCGCGTCGCGGTCGCGCTCGCGGCGACGAGGTGGACGACGATCCTGGCCGGCGGCCCCGGCACGGGCAAGACGACCACGGTGGCGCGCGTCCTGGCGCTGCTGGACCGGCCGGGGCTGCGGGTCGCCATGGCGGCCCCCACGGGCAAGGCGGCGGCGCGCCTGCAGGAGTCGGTGGCCGAGCAGGCCGGTTCGCTCGGCCTGCCGGCGGAGCTGACCGCGATGACGCTGCACCGGCTGCTCGGCTGGCGGCCGGACAGCAAGACGCGGTTCCGGCACAACGCCTCCAACCGCCTGCCGTACGACGTGGTCGTCGTGGACGAGACGTCGATGGTGTCGCTCACGATGATGGCGCGGCTGCTGGAGGCGGTCCGTCCGGACGCGCGGCTGATCCTCGTGGGCGACCCTGACCAGCTGACCTCCATCGACGCGGGCGCGGTGCTGGCCGACCTGGTGGCCCGTCCCGTGCCGTCCGGCCACGACACGGTGGTCGAGCAGCTGGTCGGCCCGGATCTGACTGCTCCAGCGAGCGCCCACGAGGACGCCGTCTCGCCGGCCGAGCGCGAGCAGCTGCGCAACGGCGTGGTGCGGCTGGCCCGCGGTCGCCGCTTCCCCAAGCCGATCGGGGACCTGGCTGCGGCAGTGCGCGACGGGCACGCCGACCGCGCGCTGGAGCTGCTCGCGGCGGGCGGGCCGCACGTGTCCTTTCACGTCACCGGCGACACCGCTGCGCTCGAGCAGGATGTGGTGTCGTCCGCTGCTGCCGTGACGTCCGCCGCTGAGGCGGGGTCCGCGGCGGCTGCGCTCGAGGCGCTCGAGCTGCACAAGCTGCTGTGCGCGCACCGCCGCGGGCGGTTCGGCGTCACCGAGTGGTCGCGGCACGCCCGCGACTGGGTCAGCGCGTCGACCGGCCGGCCGTTGGAGGTCTCGCGGTGGTACGCCGGACAGCCGCTGCTCGTCACCAGGAACGACCACGAGGCCGGCGTCTACAACGGCGACACCGGCGTCGTCCTGCGCCGCGGCGAGGAGCTGGTCGCGGCGCTCGGGCGGGGGAGCAGCCCCGTGCAGCTGCACCCGGGCCGGCTGGCCGACGTGCAGACGGTCTACGCCATGACGATCCACCGCAGCCAGGGCAGCCAGTACGACACCGTCACCGTGGTGCTGCCCGACGCGGCGTCGTCGTTGCTGACCCGCGAGCTGCTCTACACAGCCATCACCCGTGCCCGCAAGCACGTGCGGGTGCTGGGCAGCGAGGAGTCGGTGCGCGCGGCGGTCGAGCAGCAGGTGCTGCGGGCCAGCGGCCTGCGCCGCGTCATGGTCTGAGCAGCGCCCGGTCGACCCTGTCCCTGCCTGTTCGACCAGAGCGGCCGTGCTGCCTTGAGGTTCGCTGGAGCACGGGCCACCCCGCCCGGAGGGCCGGGAAGCCGGTCTCGACAGGCCGCATCCTGCTACGGCGAGGAGCACTTCCCGAGCCGCCTCGACCGGCAACCTCGCCGGTGACGCGCGCACCGAGCGCAGCGTCACGTCGGCCGCTGGCGCGTGCACCCCGACCTGGTCCGGCGAACAGATAATCTCCTTCGCGTGCCTCTGGCGAACGAGCTGGCCGGCTGGCCGCGTGACCGGTTGGTCCGGCTGCTGTCGTTGCGGCCCGACCTGCAGGCCGCACGCGACCTCGCTGAACTGGCCCGCCTCGCGACGTCTCCGCAGAGCACGCACACGGCCGTCGCCGACCTGCCCGCAGCGCAGCGGGCCGTGCTCGAAGCGGTGGTGCTGCTGGTCGACGCGGCTGACGAGGACGACCTGCTGGGGCTGGATCCCGACGCCGATCGCGACGCGGTGCTCGCGGCCCTGGACGATCTGCGGGACCGCCTGCTGGTCACCGAGACCGGGCTGCGCCCGATCGGCATGCTCCGGCAGTACCTGCCCGTCCCGCTCGGGCTCGGCCGCCCGAGCGCCCTCGTGCACGAGCACACCCCGCTCTACGAGCTCGAGCGGCTGCTCGCCCTCTATGGGGAGCGCGCGCCACGCAGCAAGGCGGCAGCGCGCGAGCTGCTGGCCGCGGTGCTGTCCAGCACCGCGGAGCTCGCCGACTCCTTCGACAGGCTCCCGCCGGAGCAGCTGGCAGTGCTCCAGCGGTACGACCGAGAGGGACCGGTGCTGCGCGAGCCCGGCCTGAACGTCTGGGAGGGCCGCCCGCCGGAGGACCGCGCCGTGCAGCAGCTGCTGCAGGTCGGGCTGCTCGCGGTGACGGCGAGCGGCACCGTGGAGCTGCCCCGCGAAGTGGGGCTGGCCCTGCGCTACCCGGCAGTGACCCGGTTCCCGGTCACGGTGCCCGCCCGCGGACGGCGGGTAGGCCCGGACGAGCTCGCCGCTGCCGGCGCAGCAGCCGTCAGTTCCGTGCTCACGCTGTGCGACGCGTTGCTGCGCCGCCTGGGGTCCGCCCCCGTCGGGCTGATCGGCAGCGGCGGCGTCGGCGTCAAGGAGCTGCGCGGGCTGGCCAAGGAGCTCGACGCCGATCCCGCCGACGTCGCCACCGGCCTACTCCTGCTCCGCGGCGTCGGCGCCGTCGGCACCACCAGCAAGGACCTGAGGCCGGCCAGCGGCGAGCGTGCCTGGTCGGCACGCGACGACGGCGAGCGCTGGTCCGACCTGGTGCGGGCGTGGCTGGCCGCGAGCGATCCTCCGTCCTCCCGCAGCCGTCTCAAGGCGGCCCTGACCTTCAGCGCGTACGACAGCAGGGTGCGCCTTGCTCGAGATCGCCTCGTGCGGCTGCTGGACGCGGACCAGGGCGAGGCCCGCTCCGTCGGGCAGTGGCTGGACCGGTGGCACGAGCGCTGGCCGGAGGCGCGCCGCGGCGCCGCGGACAAGGCATCGCTGGTCGCCGAACGAACACTGCGCGAGGACGTGCTGGCAGAGGCGGTGCTGCTCGGGCTGCTCGTCGACGGCGCTGCCAGCCCGCTGCTGGGTCCGCTGCTTGCCGGCAGCGACATGGACCAGGCGCTGGCGGCGGCGGCGGGGGCGGGGGAGTCGCGGGTTCTCGCGCAGGCCGACTCGACGCTGATCTGCACGGGGCGTCCGACGCGGGCGATGCGGCTCGCCCTGGACCGGATCGCCACCGTGGAGTCCTCCGCCCAGGCGACCATCTGGCGTGTCACTGAGGCCTCGCTCGGTCGTGCGTACGACGACGGCGACAGGGCCGAACAGGTCCTCGAGGTCCTGGAGCAGTACGCGGGAACGCTGCCGCAGGCGATGGCCTACCTCGTGCGCGACGCCTACCGGCGGCACGGCCGGGCGCGCGTCGGGAGCGCCGCCTCGTACGTCGTTGTGGACGACGACACGATGCTGGCCACCGCCCTGTCGTCGAAGGGGCCGGCCGGCAAGGCCCTGGCCAAGCTCGGCGTGCGTCGGGTCGCGCCGGGGGTCGCGGTCTCCCGCGGCGCCGTCGCCGCCACCGTGACCGCCTTGCGTGCCGCGGGCGTGCCGGCCGTGGTCGAGGGTGCGGCAGGAGAGGCGTCGGGGCCGGCGGTGCGGCGTGCAACGGCCACTGCCGCCCGCCTCGCGCCGCTGCCGGTGCGGAGCAACGAGGACGTCGAACCGGTCGTCGACCGGATTCTCGCCGCGGTGCGCTGAGCTCAGGGCAGCAGCGCCAGCACCGCGTCGATCACGTCCGCCTCCGGCGCCGTCTAGTCCGGCCGGTAGCGCAGCACCCGAACGAACCGCAGCGCCACCCCGCCCGGGTAGCGCGGCGAGGTCTGCACGCCGTCGAAGGCGATCTCCACGACGAGCTCGGGCCGGGCGTGCACGACGTACGAGGTGCCCGTTCGTCATGCAGGACCGACCGATGCGCGGCTGGCTCCGGGTGGCAGCGCAGGCGCTGGACGACGACGCCGTCCTCCGGACATGGGTGGACCGGGGCTGCGCGTGCGCCGCGTCCCTGCCGCCGAGGCAGTAGCACGTCCACAGGGCCCCGCCGGAGCTGTCGGAGGCCTCTAGCAGCAGGGCGGTGGCCGTGGGAGCGCGGCTTCCGGTCCGGCCGGGGCGGGCAGCCGGCGCTCGGCGCGCGCGGTCCGGGCCGACCCTGCCCGGGAGCCCCCTGACAGCAGAACGCCCCGGCCTGCCGCGAGGCAGACCGGGGCGTCCGGACGAGCGGGTACTACTTCACGTCGTAGCGGTCCAGCATCATGACCTTGTCCCACGCGTCGACGAAGTCCTGAACGAACTTCTCCTTGGTGTCCGCGAACGAGTACACCTCAGCGATGCCGCGCAGGATCGAGTTCGACCCGAAGACCAGGTCGACCGCGGTCGCGGTGCGGACGACGTTGCCCGAGGCGTCGAGGGCCTCGTACACGCCCTCGTCGTTGGTCGACGTGCGCCACGAGACGGACAGGTCGAGCAGGTTCTTGAAGAAGTCCTGCGACAGGACGCCGACGTTGTCGGTGAACACGCCGTGCTGGACGCCACCGGTGTTCGCGCCGAGGACGCGCAGGCCGCCGACGAGGACGACGAGCTCCTTGACAGTCAGCTCGAGCAGGTACGCCCGGTCGATGAGCAGCTGCTCGGGCGTGAGCTTCGCACCGGGCTTCACCCAGTTGCGGAAGCCGTCGGCCCGCGGCTCGAGCCACTTCATGCCGTCGACGTCGGTCTGCTCCTGCGAGGCGTCGGTGCGGCCCGGCGTGAACGGCACGGTGATGTCGACACCGGCGTCCACAGCGGCCTTCTCGACACCGGCGCAGCCGGCCAGCACGATCGTGTCCGCGAGCGAGACCGGCTTGCCGAACGCCTTGCGGACCTCGTCCAGCTTGGCGACGACGCCGGCGGTGCCCGCGTTGACCGCCCACGACTGCTGCGGCTCGAGGCGCAGCCGGGCGCCGTTCGCGCCACCGCGCTTGTCCGTCGTGCGGTAGGACGCCGCGGCGGACCAGGCCGTGTGCACCAGCTGCGAGACCGACAGGCCGGAGGCGAGGATCGCGCGCTTCAGCTCGGCAGCGTCGGAGTCGCTGATCAGCGCGTGGTCCACGGCCGGCACCGGGTCCTGCCAGATGAGCTCCTCCTGCGGCACGTCCGGCCCCAGGTAGCGGCTCTTCGGGCCCATGTCGCGGTGCAGCAGCTTGAACCACGCGCGAGCGTAGGAGTCTGCGAAGAGCTCCGGCTCGTCGCGGAACCGCTCCGAGATCGCGCGGAGCTCGGGGTCGACCCGGAGGGCCATGTCGGCCGTGGACATCATCGGCGGGTTCTTCTTGCCCTCGATGTGCGCGTCTGCGACGAGCTCCTGCGCCTCGGGGTTCTTCGGCTGCCACTGCTTGGCGCCGGCCGGGCTCTCGACCAGCTCCCAGTCCCAGCTGAAGAGGGTCTCCCAGTAGGAGTTGTCCCACTGCGTGGGCGTCG
>JAOPWK010000147.1 GCA_025965735.1 Frankiales bacterium | reverse complement strand
TACGTGGTGGCGCACTTCCACTACGTGCTCTTCGGCACCGTGGTGTTCGCCTTCTTCGGCGGCGTCTACTACTGGTTCCCGAAGCTGACCGGCCGGATGATGGACGACCGGCTCGGCAAGGTGCACTTCTGGACGCTGTTCACCGGCTTCCACCTGACCTTCATGGTCCAGCACTGGCTGGGCAACCGGGGCATGCCGCGTCGCTACGCCGACTACGCCGCGTACGAGGGCTTCACCACCCTCAACACGATCTCGAGCATCGGCGCCTTCGTGCTCGGCGCCTCCACGTTGCCGTTCCTCTACAACGTGTGGGTCAGCTTCCGGCGCGGCCAGAAGGCCGTCGGGGACGACCCGTGGGGCTTCGGCAACTCGCTCGAGTGGGCGACCAGCTGCCCGCCGCCGCGGCACAACTTCGTGACGATGCCGCGCATCCGCTCCGAGCGGCCGGCCTTCGACCTGCACTACCCGCAGGTCGCCGGCAACCCCGAGTTCCACGCCTCACCCGACGACGCGTCCATGGCGCCCGGCACGACGGCGAGCAGCTGACATGAAGATCGAGGGCTACCTGTTCGGCTTCATCGCGCTGTTCCTGGTCCCGGTCACCGCCGTGTACTGGGTGCTCTCGGAGGACCCGGCGGGCACGACGCTGCTGGCGCTGTCGATCGGCCTGGCGTTCATGGTCGGCTACTACCTGCTGTTCACGGCTCGCCGCATGGAGGCGCGGCCGGAGGACCGCCCGGACGCCGAGATCAGCGAGGGCTCCGGCGAGGTCGGCTTCTTCCCGCCGCACTCCTGGTGGCCCATCGCGATGGCGGCCGCGTTCGTCGTGACCTGCCTGGGGCTGATCATCGGCCCGTTCCTCGTGCTGATCGGCGCGCTGGGCCTGGTCATCACGGTGCTCGGCTTCCAGTTCGAGTACTACGTCGGCATGAACCGCTCGCAGGGCCAGACGCTCGGCGCGCTCGAGGCCATGGGCGAGCGGCCGACCAGCGTGCACAAGTTCCTGGGCGACTAGCCCCCGCGCCGCTCGACGGCCGGTCCGCACTGCGGGCCGGCCGTCGGCGTTCCTCGAGCTCCACGACGTGGGCGGCCCCCACACGGCACATCAGACGCCTGCCCTCGGTGTGGGGCTCGACCTCCAGCTGCCCCAGCGCGCTCTTGAAGGTGGCGTACTGCTCGCGCAGCGCCTGCCCGCAGCGCGTCGCGGAAGACCAGCCGCACCGGCTTGGCGGCCAGCCCCGGGCGGCGGTCGTGCCCACGTGGCGCACCCCGCCGGACAGCCACGGCCCCAGGGCCTGCTGCAGCTCCGCGCGCGCGAGCTCGAACTCCGCCCTGGGAGGCTGAGCGGCATGACCGTACGCTTCCCCAGCCCGCTGCAGCCGGGCGACCTCATCGGCGTCACCTCGCCCTCCAGCGGCGTCCCGGACGTGCTGCTGCCTCGGCTGGAGGTCGCGCTCAGCCACCTGGGCGAGAGCCGACCTGGGTCGTCGGGTACTCCGACGTGTCCACGCTGCTGCTGCCGCTCACCACCGTCACCGGCTGGGCGACGCTGCACGGCCACAACCTCATGGACAGCCCCTACCGCTCGCCGGAGCCGCTCGCGCACTGGCTGGAGGCCGCCGACCTGCCGGCCGGCCACAGCCTGCTCCAAGGCGCCTCCCGCGAGCACCGCGCAGGCGGCCACGACGACTGGGAGGCCGACCCGGCCGCCACCGAGCGGACCTGGGACAGCACCGGCCGCTGGGAGGTGCTGCAGGGCCGCCCGGTGCGCATGTCCGGCCGGCTGCTCGGCGGCTGCATCGAGACGATCTCCACCCTCGCCGGCACGCCGTACGGCGACGTGCGGGGGTTCGCCGAGCAGCACGCGCCGGAGGGCCTGCTGCTGCACCTGGAGGCCGCCGAGTCGCCGGCGCTGACGATCGCGCGCGACCTGTGGCGGATGCGGCTGGCCGGCTGGTTCGACCACGCCAACGCCGTGCTCGTCGGTCGCACCACCGCGCCGGACGAGCCGGGCTTCACCCAGCGCGACGCCGTCATGAGCGCGCTCGGCGACCTCGGGATCCCGGTGGTCCTCGACGTCGACTGCGGCCACGTGCCGCCGCACCTGGCCCTCGTGGCCGGGGCGCTGGCGGAGGTCGTGGTCGAGGGTGACGTGCAGCAGCTGCGCCAGACGCTGGCCTAGTTCGCGAGCAGGGCCAGCTCCTGCGCCGACAGCCGCAGCGCGCCCGCAGCGACGTTCTGCTCGACGTGCTCGGGGTCCCCGGTGCCGGGGATGGCCAGCACGTGCGGGCCCTGGTGCAGCGTCCAGGCCAGTCGCAGCTGCGCCGGCGTGACCCCGCGGTCCGCCGCGCGCTGCGCGACCGCCTGGCTCGGGGCGGTGGCGCCGCGGTGGGCGCCGGAACCGGTGATGGCGAAGAACGGGACGAACGCGATCCCGTGGTCGCCGCACAGCCGCAGCACCTCGTCGTCGCCGCGGGCGTCCAGCGCGTAGCGGTTCTGCACGCTCACGACGCCGTGAGGGCAGCGCCTCGCGCAGCTGCTCGGGAGTGCCCGGCGGCAGCCACGCGCCGGACGGGTCGCGGTGCGGCCCGACCTTCGTCGCGATCACGAGGTCGTCCCGGTACGGCTGCAGCGCCGCGCTGATCAGCTCGTTGGCCGACCGGGTCCGCGAGAAGTAGAAGGCATCCGTGTCGAGGTGGTCGACGCCGAGCTCCACGGCACGTCGCAACGTGGCGATCGCACGCCCGCGGTCGCTGGGCGTGCCGTGGCTGAAGGCCGCGCTGCCGGTGAGGCGCATCGCCCCGAGGCCGACCCGGCGGACCACCCGGTCGCCGAGGCGCCAGGTCCCGCGTCAGCGGCGTGCGGCACCGAAGATCGTGCCAGCCGGTCAGCGGTCGCTGTGCGACTTCCGCGTGACGGCGCGCCAGCCGAGGGCGACCAGCGTCGCGATGACGATCAGGCCGCCGAGCACGATCGGGAACCCGACTGCCGGGTTGTCGTCCTCGGCGCCGCTGCGCGTCGCCAGGGCGATGAGCAGCAGGAGCAGGGCCAGGCATCCGGCGGCGACGGCCAGGGCAAGCCCGGCGCCGTTCTGCTTGCGTGTCATGCCGGTCCGCTACCCGGCCCCGCACCACCTACCCGCACCACGACCGAGCCCCGCCCCCCGAGGTGGGGAGCGGGGCTCGGACGCACGCGTGCGGGGCTACTCCGGCTTGGCCGGCTTGCCGCTGGGCTGCAGGACCGTGGCCTCCGGGCGGGGCAGTGAGGTCTGCGACGGGTCGCTGCTGCGGTGCTTGGCGCGGAAGAAGCCCTTGATCTTCTCGGGCTCGTTCTCCACGACCTCGACCTCGCCGTAGCCGGGCCCGCCCGGGTTGCTGCCGTCGGTGATGGCGGCGTAGTCGGGCTCGACGCGGGTGAGGGCGATGCGGTGCGGCACCGGCAGCGGGACGGTCTCCTCGACGAACTCGCCCGAGGGCAGCCGCCGGATGGTGCCGGACTCGATGCCGTGGTGCAGCAGCTCCTCGTCGCTGTGCTGCAGCGACAGGCACCAGCGCTTGGTGATGACGTACACCAGCGGCGGCAGCACGAACAGCGACACCTGCAGCACCCTGGTCATCTGGTTGATGCTCAGGTGGAAGACCGAGGCGATGACGTCGTTGCCGCCGCCGACCATGAGGACGATGTAGAAGGTCAGCGACATCGTGCCGATCGCCGTGCGGACCGGGACGTCGCGCGGCCGGTCGAGCAGGTTGTGGTACGCCCGGTCGCCGGTGAACCGCGCCTCGAGCCACGGGTAGAGCGCCATCGCGGTGAAGATCAGGCCCGGGAGGACGACCGTCGGGAACAGCACGTTGAACGGGACCGTGTAGCCCAGGCCGCTGAACTCCCAGTTCGGCATGAGGCGGGTCGAGCCGTCCAGGAAGCCGACGTACCAGTCCGGCTGCGAGCCGGCCGACACCTGGGAGGCGTCGTACGGGCCGTACAGCCACACGGGGTTGATCTGGGCCAGGCCGCCGAGCGCGGCGAGCACGGCGAAGACCAGGAAGAAGAAGCCACCGGCCTTGGCCGCGTAGGCGGGGTAGAGGCGCGAGCCGACGACGTTGTCCTCGGTGCGGCCGGGGCCGGCGAACTGGGTGTGCTTCTGGTACCAGATCATCATCAGGTGGAACGTCATCAGGCCGAGGATGGTGAGCGGCACGATGAAGACGTGGGCGATGTAGAGCCGGTCCAGCAGCGCGGTGCCGGGGTACTCGCCGCCGAAGACCAGGAACGCCGCCCAGGTGCCGACGACGGGGATCGACAGCGCGATGCCGTTGGCGATGCGGGCGCCGGTGCCCGACAGCAGGTCGTCCGGCAGCGAGTAGCCAGCGAAGCCCTCGGCGATGCCGAGCACGAGCAGGGCGACGCCGATGACCCAGTTGAGCTCGCGCGGCTTGCGGAAGGCGCCGGTGAAGAAGACGCGCATGAGGTGCACGGCGATCGATGCCATGAACAGCAGCGCCGCCCAGTGGTGGATCTGCCGCATGATCAGGCCGCCGCGGACGTCGAAGCTGATGTCCAGCGTCGACGCGTAGGCCTGGCTCATCGTGACGCCCTTGAGCGGGATGTAGCTGCCGTCGTAGACGACCTCGGACAGCGAGGGCGTGTAGAAGAACGACAGGTAGGTGCCGGTCAGCAGCAGGATGATGAAGCAGTACATGGCGATCTCGCCGAGCATGAACGACCAGTGGTCCGGGAAGACCTTGTTCAGGCTGCGGCGGACGAAGCTCGAGGACCCGAGGCGGTCGTCGATCCCGCGCCCGAGGCCGTCGACGCCCTTCTGGACGAGGCTCATCCGCGCTCCCAGTAGCTCGGTCCGGTGGGCTCCTGGAAGTCGCCCTGTGCCACGAAGTATCCCTCCTCGTCCACGCTGATCGCCAGTTGAGGCAGCGGTCGCGCGGCGGGGCCGAACAGCACCTTGGCGCTCTTGGAGGCGTCGAAGGTGGACTGGTGGCAGGGGCAGAACAGGTGGTGCGTCTGCTGCTCGTACAGCTTCACCGGGCAGCCCAGGTGGGTGCAGATGCTCGAGTAGACGATGTGGCCGTCGTAGACCCACTCCGCCTTGTCCTCCGGGACGTCGAGCTCCTCGGGGCGCATGCGGATCAGCAGGGCGGGGGAGTCGGCCAGCTTGGTGCCGTGCTCGACGTCGGGGAAGACGCTCTCGACCGCGCCGACGACCAGGTCGCCGAGCTTGACGGGGGTGCCGTTCTGGCGGATGAGGCGGACGCCCTCCTTCCAGCCCGTGGTGCGCAGGACGCGCTCCTTGTGCTGGTAGGGCCCCATGCTGAACAGCAGCGGGACCGGCAGCAGGGCGAGCGCACCGCCGCCGAGGGCCAGCGAGCCGATGAGCAGCGGGCGGCGGGCGATGTTCGCCTGACCGAACCCCTCCTTGAGCGCGGCGGCCGTGGCGGCGCGCTCCTCGGGCGGCGAGCCGAACGGGTGCCGCTCCTGCACGGCCTCCTCGTCGGGCATGAGCAGCTTGGCCCACAGCACCGCCCCGGCGCCGACGCCGAACAGCGCCAGCGCCATGAAGGAGCCCAGCAGCGGCGTGTAGTAGGTGTTGCCCGCCTCGCCGAACTCCGACGGCACCGCCACGTAGGTGACGATGAAGCCGATCACGCCGACGACCGACAGCAGGAACAGCGCGGAGACCTTGCGCTCGGCCGAGCGGGACTCCTGCGGCGTCAGGTCGCGGTGCATCTCGCCGCCGAGCGCCTCGACCGCCTGCGGCGTGGAGCTCGAGGCCCGCTGCTGCTCGTCGGCCGGGACGCTGTAGGTCTGCTGGAACGCGCTCTCGTTGACGTCGCTGGTGCGGCTGTCACCGCCGGAGCTGGCCTCGTCGGTCGGGCGCGCGGCCAGCCGGTCGCGGATCGAGCCGGCGGCCTCCGCGGAGGTCTGCCCGGTCGGCGGGGACGGCTGCTGGCCGCCGGTGTTGCTACTCATTCGGGGCCCCCGGCGCGTCGTGAGCGCCAGCGGGCGACGTGGTGGGGTGGGTCATGCGCGTGCCCCGATCCAGAGTGTGAGGCCGACGAGAGCGGTGACGCCGACGACCCAGGCGACCAGGCCCTCGGACAGCGGGCCGTAGCGGCCCAGGCTCGCGCCGCCGACGTCCTCGGCCTGGGTGATGTAGCGGACGTAGCGCGTGATGGCGCGCTTCTCCTCCGGCTTGAGCTGGTTGTCGCCGTAGCGCGGCATGCTCTCCGGGCCGGACTGCATCGCCGTGTAGACGACGCGGGCGCTCGCGGGGGTGAGCTCGGGCGCGTACTTGCCGTAGGTGAGCGCGCCGCCGGAGCCGGCGAAGTTGTGGCAGCTGGCGCAGTTGGTCCGGAACAGCGCACCGCCGAGCTGCAGGTCGCCGTCGGTCAGGTCACCGCTCGGAACGGTCGGGCCGCCGCCGTTGGACTGGATGAACGCGGCGAGCTGGTCGATCTCCTTGATGCTGTACTTCGGCGTCTTGCGCGGCGCCTGCTGCACGCCGGCGGCCAGCGGCATGCGGCCGCTCTCCACCTGGAAGACGACCGAGGCGGCGCCCACGCCGATCAGCGACGGTCCGCCGGAGCCGCCCTCGAGGTTGAGCCCGTGGCAGGTCGAGCAGCCGCTCAGGTAGAGCTCGCGCCCCTCCTTGACGGCCATCGACTGGTTGACCGACTCCTGCGCCTGCCCCGAGGGCGCGCCGAAGGCGGTGTAGAGCGTGCCGACCAGGCTGAGCGCCAGCAGGACCACGGCGTAGCCGCTCACCTTCTGGCGGCGGAGCCTGCTCCGGCGGGCCCGGGCGGGAGAGGAGGAGGTCACGGAAGCCCTGTTCTGTGCGGTCGGTGCGGTCGTCACTGGATGATGTAGATCGCGGCGAACAGCCCGATCCACACGACGTCGACGAAGTGCCAGTAGTACGAGACGACGATGGCGCTGGTGGCCTTCTCCGGGGAGAAGCGGCCGACGGTGGAGCGCATGAGGACGATGACGAAGGCCAGCAGGCCGCCGATCACGTGCAGGCCGTGGAAGCCGGTCGTCAGGTAGAAGACCGAGCCGTACGGCGAGCTCGCGATCGTCGTGCCCTCGTGGGTGACCAGCTCGCGGTACTCGTTGAGCTGGCCCAGCACGAACACCAGGCCCATCAGCAGCGTGAGCACGAACCACTTGCGCAGGCCGTAGACGTCGCCGCGCTCGGCCGCGAAGACGCCCAGCTGGCAGGTCACGGAGGAGGCCACGAGGATCACCGTGAAGACCAGGGCGTACGGCACGTTGAGGACCTCGGTGGCCTCCGCCCACGCCTCGGCGCCCTGCACGGAGCGGATCGTGAAGTACATCGCGAACAGGGCCGCGAAGAACATGAGCTCGGAAGACAGCCACACGATCGTGCCGACGCTGACCATGTTGGGGCGCGTCAGCGAACCGTGTGCAGGCAGCTTCTCGAGAGCGGGAGCAGCAGTCACGAGAGCATCATGGCAGGCGCCCGGCGGTCCTTCCACGCGGGGCTGCCCGCCGCGCCGGACGGCCTCGCCGCACCTACTCTGGAGGGGTGTCCGGCCCCCTGACGAGCGTCCTCGCGCACCGGGACGGCCTGCCGGAGTTCAGCGTGACGGCCCTGCTGACGCAGTCCCGCCCGGACGTGCTGCCCCTCCTGCTGGTGCTCGTGCCGGCGGCCCTCTACCTCTACGGCGTGCGCCGGTTGACCGCCCGCGGCGACTCCTGGCACGGCGGCCGCACCTTCGCCTTCCTGCTCGGCCTGCTCGTGATCGCGATCGCGACGCTGTCCGGGCTGGCGGCGTACGACGAGAGCCTGTTCGCCGTCCACATGGTCCAGCACATGCTGCTGTCGATGGTCGCGACGGTCTTCCTCGCGCTCGGCGCACCGATCACGCTGCTGCTGCGCGTCGGGCCGCGGCGGGTCCGGTCCGGGGTGCTGGCCGTGCTGCACTCGCGCCTGGCCCGGCTGATCAGCTTCCCGCTGTTCCCGTGGGCCTTGTACGTCGCGAGCCCCTTCGCCCTCTACTTCTCCGGCTGGTACGAGGCGACGCTGGACAGCCGCGTGCTGCACGAGCTGCTGCACCTGCACTTCCTGGCCGTCGGCGCGCTGTTCTTCTGGCCGCTGCTGGGCATCGACCCGGTGCCCGGGCGCGGCGGGCACGGCTTCCGGCTGCTGCTGGTCGGCACGACGCTGCCCTTCCACGCCTTCCTCGGCGTGGCGATCATGAGCGTGGAGCCGGACGGCCGTGGCCTGCTGGCCGGCGACCACTACCTGCCGCTGCACGGCCTCGCGCAGTCCGTCTACCAGCAGCAGGTCGGCGGCGGCCTGCTGTGGGCCTCCGGCGACATCATCGGCCTGCTGTTCCTCGGCGTGCTGGTCACGCAGTGGATGCGGGCCAGCGAGCGGGAGGCCCAGCGGGAGGACCGCCGGCTCGACCGGCTCGACGCCGGCCGCGCGCAGGAATAGCCGGTGGGCCTGCTCGACCGGCTGCGGCGCCGCAAGGCCGCGCCGGTCGTCGCGCTCGACCCCGCCGACCCGTCGCTGGTCGTGCTGGTCGAGGCGCGGGACGCCGCGCAGGCCGACAGTGCCGTCCTGCTCGGCCTGGACCTGGAGCGGCCGGTGCTCGTGCGCCACCACCTGGTGGGGCTGCCGGACGCGGCCGCCGTCGCGCAGGCCGCGGAGCTGCTCGGGCAGGACGGGTACACGGTCGCGCCGGCGCCGGACGGGTCGCCGCTGGCCGTGCACGCGAGCCGCACACAGGTCCTCACGGCGCTGTCGGCCTCGCAGGAGCGCTCCCGCATGGCCGGGCTCGCGCAGCGCCTCGGCGGGGACGTGGACGGCTACGACGTGCTCGTCCACCCGTCCTGACCTGCGCTTTTCCTTGACCGGCGCCTGTGGGGTCCCTAGGTTCAGGAGTGTGACCACCGCCACACCGGCAGTGGCACGAGCGGAGGACTTCACGTGGCATCCGGCAGTCGCTTGACTGGCACGACCCTCAAGCCCGTGGTGAAGGCGCGGACGAGCGGCTCGGCGGCCTGCGGGGTCTGCGGGAGCCGCCTGTCGGCCTACAACGCCGGCCCGAACTGCTACACCCACACCGTCGCCACGCCCTGGAAGGGGCCGGGCCAGCTGCCCCGCTGAGCGAGCCGCGGCGCCGCCCGTACGATCCTGCGCATGAGCGACCACGCCGTCCAGAACCTCGGCGCCTCCGCCCGCACGCACTCCGTCCTCGTCTACAGCGACGACGCGACGGTGCGCGACCAGGTCCGCGGTGCGATCGGCCGCCGCCCGGCTGCCGACCTGGGCCGGATCGAGTGGGTGGAGTGCTCGACCGGCAAGCAGGTCGTGGCCGCGGTCGACGCCGGCGGCGTGGACGCCGTCGTGCTGGACGGCGAAGCGTGGCCCACCGGCGGCATGGGCCTGGCCAAGCAGATGAAGGACGAGCTGGCGGACTGCCCGCCCGTCTGCGTGCTCATCGCGCGGCGCGACGACCGGTGGCTGGCCACCTGGTCGCAGGCCGACGCAGTCGTCTCGCACCCCATCGACGCCCCGGAGCTGACCAGCGCGGTGGCCGACCTCCTGCGCCGGCGCGAGGCAGGCCTGCCGGTGCGCCGCGCGCTCCACTAGACCCGTGCAGTCCTGGCCCGCGCTGCTGGGCTCGCTGCTGCGCGGGGAGAACCTGACCGCCGCCGACACCGCCTGGGCAATGGGCGAGGTCATGGCCGGGGAGGCCACGCCGGCGCAGGTCGCCGGCTTCGTCGTCGCGCTGCGCGCCAAGGGCGAGACGCCGGACGAGGTGGCCGGGCTGGTCTCGGTGATGCTCCAGAACGCCGCTCCCGTGAGCGTGAGCGGCCGGGTCGTGGACACCTGCGGCACCGGCGGCGACCGCAGCAACACCGTGAACATCTCGACGATGGCCGCGCTGGTCGTGGCCGGCGCCGGCGTGCCGGTCGTCAAGCACGGCAACCGCGCCGCCTCCTCGGCCTGCGGCTCGGCCGACCTGCTCGAGGCGCTCGGCGTGGTGGTCGACCTGCCGCCGGCCGCGGTCGGGCCGTGCCTGACGGATGCCGGCATCGCCTTCTGCTTCGCGCCGGTCTTCCACCCCGGCATGCGACACGCCGCGGTCCCGCGCCGCGACCTCGGCGTCCCGACGGTGTTCAACGTCCTCGGGCCGCTGACGAACCCGGCCCGTCCGGCGGCGCAGGCCGTCGGGGTGTCCGACCCGCGGCTGGCGCCGGTGATGGCCGGGGTGCTGGCCGCCCGCGGCGCCGATGCGCTGGTCTTCCGCGGCGACGACGGCCTGGACGAGCTGACGACCACCGGCACCTCCACGGTGTGGGTCGTCGGCGGCGGGACCGTGGCCGAGCAGTCCTTCGACCCCGCCTCGCTCGGCATCGCCCGCGCCAGCCTCGAGCAGCTGCGCGGGGCGGACGCCACCTACAACGCCTCCGTGGCGCGAGCCCTGCTGGCGGGGGAGCAGGGGCCGGTGCGCGACGCGGTGCTGCTCAACGCCGCCGCGGCCGTCGCCGCCTACGACGCCGGCACCGGGCCGCTGGTGGAGCGGCTGCAGTCAGGGTGGGACCGGGCGGCTGCCGCGCTGGACGGCGGTGCCGCGTCGGCCGTGCTCGACCGCTGGGTGTCGGTCAGCCAGACCCTGCGCTGAGCCCTCCGCCGCCCTCGCGCGCCGAGCGTCACCGGATCGTCGGCTCGTACGGCGTGTCGCTGACCAGATGCGGAAGATCAGCGCAGGGGGGGCGGGGCTCAGCTGTCGCCGAGGTGGTCGCGGCCGTGCGGCTCCGACCAGCCGGACAGGTCCGGTCCCTTGGGGATGACGAGCGTCGGGTTGATCTTGTCGTGGGTGCCGTAGTAGTGCCGCTTGATGTGGTCGAAGTCGGTGGTGTCGCCGAAGCCGGGCGTCTGGAACAGGTCCCGGGCGTACGGCCAGAGGTGGGCGAACTCGGTGAGCTTGCGCTCGTTGCACTTGAAGTGGCCGTGGTAGGCCGCGTCGAAGCGCACCAGCGTGGTGTAGAGGCGGACGTCGGCCTCGGACAGCTGCCGCCCGACCAGGTAGCGCTCGGTGGACAGGTGCGCGTCCAGCCGGTGGAGCTGGGCGAACAGCGCGTCGTACGCCGCCTCGTACGTGTCCTGTGAGGTGGCGAAGCCGGCCTTGTAGACGCCGTTGTTCACCGCGTGGAAGTTCTGCTCGGCCATGTCGTCGATGGCCTCGCGCGCGTGCTCCGGGTACAGCTCCGGCGCCCCCTCCTTGTGCAGGGCGGTCCACTGGGTGGACAGGTCCAGCGTGATCTGCGGGTAGTCGTTGCTGACGATCCGCTCGGTCTGGGTGTCCCACAGGAACGGCACCGTGGCGCGCCCCTCGAAGGACGGGTCGCTCCGCTTGTAGAGCTCCATGACGTACGACGCGCCGGTCACCGGGTCGACGCCGCCCTCGTCGAGCGTGAAGCGCCAGCCCTTCTCGTCGCGGATCGGGTCGACCACGCGCAGCGCGATCGCGTCCTCGAGCCCGAGCAGGCTGCGCACGATCATCGAGCGGTGCGCCCAGGGGCACGCGAGGCAGATGTAGAGGACGTACCGGCCGGCCTCCACCGGGTAGTCACTGCTGCCGTCGGAGGTGATCCGGTCGGTGAAGTGGTTGCCCTGCCGGACGAACTCGCCGCTCCTGACCTCGGCGAACTGGCCGGTCACTGCTCGGTCCCGTTCTCCAGGCCGAGGGAGAAGGTCGCCTCGAGGTCGTGCTTGCTGTAGGCCTGGAAGGCGATGAGGGTCTGGGTGGCCTGCACGCCGTCGACCTTGTTGAGCCTCCCGGCGATGACCTCGTGCAGGTCCTCGTGCCGGCGCACCCGCACCATCGCGACGAGGTCGACGTCGCCGGCGACGGAGTAGACCTCGCTGACCCCCTCGAGGTCGGCGATGCGCTGCGCCACCTCGGGGATCTGGTCGACGGACGCGTTGACCAGGACGATGGCGGTGATCACCTCTCAGAACCTATCCGCGCCCGGGCTGAGCCACACTCCGGAGGTGGACCTGCTCGAGAGCGGCGACGAGCGCGAGCGGGTCCCGTGGCGCGAGGTCCGGCCGCCGACGTGGGCGGTGGCGCTCCTGGTCGTGCTTGCGCTGGGCGTGACCGGCGGCGGCCTGGTCGTGCTGGCCGAGGAGCGGTCGGTCGCTGCTCGGGAGGCCGCGCGGCTGGAGGTGGACGTGCGGCCGGCGGGGACGTCGTCCTCGACCGTGCGTGGCGTCTCGCGCGGCGAGCTGTCGCTGCTGCTGGTCAACCGGCGCGAGGGGCGGGTGCGCCTGGGCGAGCTGCGGATCGCCGTGGAGGGGCTGCGGGTGACCTCGGTGGAGCCGGCCTTCGGTCAGCCGCTGGGGCCGTACGAGGAGCGGCTGTTCACCATCGGCTTCCTGGTGCCGGACTGCTCGCGCCTGGTGCTGCCCGGCCGGCTGCTGGTGTCGCTGGCCGCAGACGGTCAGGCGGTGGAGCGGCGCGAGCTGGCGGTCGTGGACCCGGACCTGCGCTCGCCCGGACGTGCGGGCTTCACGCTCGGCGGCTGCCCGCCCAGCGCCCGCGGGAGCAGCGCCGGCACGTCGACCGACGTGGGGGTGCGCCCGGCCGGAGGGTCGTCGGAGCGGGACGGGGTCGGCGCGCAGGGGGTGCTGCGGCTCGAGGTCCGCAACGCCGGGCCGCCGCTGCAGCTGGTCAGCATCACCGGCGAGGTGCCGGGGGTGAGCTTCACCGCGCGGGAGATCGACGGCGGCCGGTCGATCGAGACCGACGGCCTCGTGATCGTGCGGCTGGCGTTCCGGATCGAGGACTGCGGGGCGCTGCAGCCAGCCGGGCGGCTGGTGCTGGTGGTCGAGCGCTTCGGCGCGCTGCAGGAGCTGGGGCTGCGGGCGGTGGCGGAGCCGGAGGCGGGGGTCGGGCCGCAGGTGGACCTGGCGGTGCTGTTCGACGCCTGCGCCTGAGCGCTGCTGCTGGCGTCAGGCGCTGGCGCGGTGCGGCTGGGCGACGGGGCGCAGGCCGCGCCGGTCGTCGAACGGCCGTACCGCCGACCGCGCCTCCTGCGCCGCCTCCAGCCAGCCGCGACGCCCGCCGGCACCGAAGGCGGGGGAGGCCCACGTCCCGGTCAGCCGCACGAGCCGGGTGCCCGGCATCTCGAGCCAGCGCAGCACGCACTCCACCTCCTCGGCGGTCGCGGCCGGCAGCGGCCCGGGCTCGAGGGCGACGGTCTCGGCCGTGGCGACCAGCGCGTCGACGTACGGCCCCGGTCGCGCCCCGCGCGGGACC
>JAOPWK010000269.1 GCA_025965735.1 Frankiales bacterium | reverse complement strand
CCGCGGGGCGCGAGGAATGCGGACGAACCGCGTAGTAGGGGTCAGACGGCGTCGCTCCGCGGCGCCCGGACACCCAGGAGCAGCCCGTGACCCGCACCCGCACCCGGACGACGACCCCCGGGCGCTGCTGCGCCGAGAGAGCCGCTCGCTGGTGCAGCGGCTGCGGCTGTGGACGCCCACCCGCTTCGCGGCCCAGGCGCCGAGCCACGGCAGCCGCGGCGACCTGGTGCACCACCTGGCCCAGCGGCTGGCCGACCAGGCCGCCGACGCCGAGGGGCAGCCCCGCCGCCCTTTGCCCCGGCTCGAGGGCGACCTCGTGCTGCCGGACCAGCTAGCCGTGACCGCCGACGACCTGGCCAGAGCGGCGGACGCCGAGACCGCCCGCCGAGCCACCTCGCACCTGCTGCTGCACCGGCACGCCCTGCTGGAGGAGGACGTGCCAACGGGCCTCGTCCGCGCGCTCGGCCTGGCAGACGTCCTGGCCGCGGGGCGCGAGGAATGCGGACGAACCGCGTAGTAGGGGTCAGACGGCGTCGCTCCGCGGCGCCCGGACACCCAGGAGCAGCCCGTGACCCGCACCCGCACCCGGACGACGACCCTCCTCGCCGCCAGCACGCTGGCGCTCGCCGGGGTCCTCGCCCCCGCTGTCCCGGCCGGCGCCGCACACAGCGGTGCCACCATCCACCCCGGTGTGCAGACCTACACCGAGGGTGCCCAGTGCACCGCCAACTTCGTGTTCACCAACGGCGCGGACACCTTCATCGGGCAGGCCGCCCACTGCTCCGGCACCGGCGGCAGCACCGAGACCGACGGCTGCCTGGCCGGCTCGCTCCCGCTCGGCACCAAGGTCGAGGTCGACGGCGCGACGCAGCCCGGCACGATGGTCTACAACTCCTGGCTCACCATGCAGCAGGTCGGCGAGAAGGACGCGAACGCCTGCGCGTACAACGACTTCGCGCTGATCAAGCTGGACCCGGCCGACGCCGGCCGGGTCAGCCCGAGCATCCCGGTGCTCGGTGGCCCGACGGGCGTCAACACCGGCGGCGTCGGCCTCGGGGAGAGCGTCTACTCGTACGGCAACAGCTCGCTGCGCGCCGGCATCTCCCAGCTCTCGCCGAAGGAGGGCATCAGCCTGGGCACCACCGGCGGCGGCTGGACCCACCCGGTCTACACGGTCACGCCCGGGGTCCCCGGTGACTCCGGCAGCGCCTTCGTCGACGCGCAGGGGCGGGCGCTCGGCGTCCTGTCCACCCTCGCGCTGGCCCCGCTGCCGGCCAGCAACAACGTCAGTGACCTGAACAAGAGCCTGACGTACGCCAACACCGTCGGCGGCATGGGCGTCTCGCTCGTCCAGGGCGGCGCGTTCAGCGGCCCGGGCGCGGTCCTGCGCGGCCTGCTGGGCTAGTCCCACCTGCACGCCCGGAGGCCGGCCCCGGCAACGGGGGCCGGCCTCCGGCGCGTCTAGGACTTCTTCTTGCGGCTGCGCTTGCCGGGGCGGGTCTTGCCCTTGGGCTTGCTCTTGGCCCGTGACGTGGACGAGGTGCCGCGCCCCTTGGAGGCGTTGACGTTCTCCCAGAGGCCGGGCTTGCTGCGGCCGTGCTTCCTGGCGCTCGCGGAGGCGTCCCGCTTCTGCTTGGCGGTCATCGTGCGGCGCTTCTTCTTCGGCTTGGCCTTGGCCATGGAGCCTCCCGGGTCACGTGGTGGTGCTGCACCCCTACCCAGAACGGCGAGAGGCCGGCCCGCGGGGGCCGGCCTCTCGTACGAGCGGGTGGTGCTAGCTGAGGCGCTCGATCACCATGGCCATGCCCATGCCGCCGCCGACGCACATCGACTCCACGCCGAACGTGCCGTCGTAGGTCTGCAGGTTGTTGAGCAGCGTGCCGGTGATGCGCGCGCCGGTGGAGCCGAAGGGGTGGCCCAGCGCGATGGCGCCGCCGCTGACGTTGAGCTTGTCCAGCGGGATCCCGACCTGCTTGTAGGACGGGATGGCCTGCGCGGCGAACGCCTCGTTGATCTCGAACAGGTCGATGTCGTCCACGGTCTTGCCGGCCAGCGCGAGCGCCTTCTTGATGGCCTCGACCGGGCCGAGGCCCATGATCTCGGGCGACAGGCCGGTGACCGACGTGCTGACGATGCGCGCCAGCGGGGTCAGCCCCAGCTCCTGGGCCTTGGTGTCGCTCATGACGACGACCGCGGAGGCGCCGTCGTTGAGCGGGCAGGCGTTGCCGGCGGTGATGAGGCCGTTCGGGCGGAAGACCGGCTTGAGGCCGGACAGCCCCTCCACGGTCGTACCGGCGCGCGGGCCGTCGTCGGTGCTGACGACGGTGCCGTCAGGAGTCGTGACCGGGGTGATCTCGCGCTCAAAGAAGCCGTTGGCGATGGCCTTCTCCGCGAGCTGCTGCGAGCGGGCCGCGAACTCGTCCATCTCCTCGCGGGTGGTGCCGGTGATGCGGGCGACGTTCTCGGCCGTCTCGCCCATGGCGATGTAGACGTCGGGCAGCTGGCCGTTCTCGCGCGGGTCGGACCAGTCCTCCGCCCCCGCGGCCTGGCGCTCGGCGGTGCGCGCCTGCGCCTCGGCGTACAGCGGGTTGGTGAGCTCCTGGCCCGGGATCATGTCGCTGTTGCCCTTGACGAAGCGGCTCACCGTCTCGACGCCGGCGGAGATGAAGACGTCGCCCTCGCCGGCCTTGATGGCGTGCAGCGCCATGCGGGTGGTCTGCAGCGAGGAGGAGCAGTACCGGGTGATCGTGGTGCCGGGCAGGTGGTCGAAGCCGAGCAGGGTCGCCACGACGCGGCCCATGTTCATGCCCTGCTCACCGCCGGGCAGGCCGCAGCCGAGCATGAGGTCGTCGATGTCGCGCGGGTCCAGCGCCGGGACCTTGTCCAGGGCGGCCTTGACGATGGTGGCGGCCAGGTCGTCCGGACGGACGTCCTTGAGCGAGCCCTTGAAGGCGCGGCCGATGGGGGAGCGGGCGGTCGCGACGATGACGGCTTCGGGCACAGGGACTCCTCGGTGAGAACGGTGTTGCAGACGAGGGTACGACCGGCACCGAACGCCGTTCTAGCCGGTCCGCTCCGCCTCGAGCTCGGCCGGGTCGGTCGGTCCGGCCGGTGCGCCGCGGCCCACCAGCGGCAGCCGGCGGCGCAGCAGGGCGAGGCGCCCGGGGCCCTGCGCGTCCGGCAGCGGCTCGACCTCCACGCCCGGCTCGCGGGCGGCCACACGGGCGGCGGTCTGGACGTCCTGGACGGTGTCGCTGATCGGCACGCTGACCGGGATCTGCACGCCGAGCAGCTCCAGCACGCTGGGCAGCATCGCGTCGACGATGCGGCGGTAGCCGTCCGCCGAGGGGTGGAAGCGGTCGGCGCTCCACAGGTGCGGGTGCTCGGAGAACTCCTGCGCCAGCAGGTCGCCGAGCGACACCGCCACGCCGCCCTGGTCCACCGTCGCCACCGTCTGCGCCGCGGCCAGCCGCCGGCTCCAGTGGGCGGCGACGGTGCGCAGCGGCTGCATCACCGGCTTGACCGAGCCGAGGTCGGGACAGGTGCCGACGACGACGTCGGCGCCGGCCGCGCGCAGCGCCGCCACGGCGCGGCTCAGGTCCCGCGCCGCGGCGGCGATCGGCACCCGGTGCGTCACGTCGTTGGCGCCGATGACGATCACCGCGACGTCCACCGGCCGGCGCAGCGCACGGGCGACCTGCACCTCGAGGTCGGCTGAGCGCGCCCCGGTCACCGCCACGACGTCGAGGTCGACGCGGCAGCGCAGGTCGCGGGCGATGCCACCGGCCACCAGCGCGCCGGGCGTCTGGTCGGCCCGCTCGCAGCCGAGCCCGGCCGCGGCCGAGTCGCCGAGCACCACCAGGTGCACCGGCTTGACCCCGCGCTTGCCCCTGCCGTAGGAGCCGGCCGCCCGCGGCGCCTGCTCGGTCGGGATGCCGATCGTGCGGCGGGCGAGCTTGGCCTCGGTCGCCAGCAGCGCGTACGTCATGCCGAGGGCGCCGGCGAACCCGCCGCCGCCGTACGCCGCCTTGGCCGCGACGTACTTGGCCCGCCGTCCCGGGCGGGGGATCGCCATCACGAGGCCCGGCCGGCGAGGAAGGCGCGCACCGCCGTACGGGCTCCGGTCGAGACGTGGGTGCCGTGGGTGAAGGCGGCCACGTCGTACTCCAGGTCGCCGAGCCGCTGCGCCGAGTCGCGAGACAGCCGCACGTCGGTGCAGCTGTTCTTGAAGGAGTAGCGCAGCCCGCGCACGTTGAAGATCGCGTCGCC
>JAOPWK010000212.1 GCA_025965735.1 Frankiales bacterium | reverse complement strand
GACGGTGAGCATGCCGACGACGCCGCCGGCCCGGAACGCCAGCCGGAGCGCGGGCTTGGTGCCGGCCACGTTCGCGGCGTTGGCCACCCGCAGGTTGGTCCGGGTCGCGATCGTCATCCCGATGAAGCCGACGAGGCCGCTGAACAGGGCCCCGACGAGGAAGAAGATCGGCCGGCCCACGCGCACCGACGTGCTGTCGGACGGCAGCAGGAACAGCAGCGCGAACACGAGCGCCGCGAACACGGCGAGCGTCTGGAACTGGCGGCGCAGGTAGGCGCCGGCGCCCTCCTGGACCGCCTTGGCGATCTCGATCATCTTGGGGGTGCCCTGGCCGGCGGCCAGGACCTCCTTGGCGAACACCGCCGCGAAGCCGAGCGCCACGAGGGACGTCAGCAGAATGAGGTAGATGATCAGGTCGTCGTCGGAGTTGACCGACGCGAGCCTCTCGCCGTCGACGGCGAGCACGGCTGATGTCAACACGGTGGGCTGTCCTCCTGGTGCGCTGGCGGGGTCGTACCGGTGCGCGCAGGCACCCGTCCGGTCGCCGGAGGTGCCCCCGCGGACCGCTCCCGCCCAGGGGACCCGGACGGCAGCGGAGCGCCCGGAGTACCGGGCGGCGGGAGCATACCCAGGCAGACGTGGCGCCCGTCACAGGCGCACGTCACACCGTTCAGGTGTCGGAGACCGCCGTGGCTCCAGGGCCTCTCGCCGCGACCGGCAGCGGCCAGCGCATCGTCACGGTCGTGCCGGTGACGCCCGGCTCGACGGTGGCGGTGTCGACCAGCCCGGTGAGCAGGGCCAGGGCGACGTCGGGATCGACCAGGTCGTGCTCTCCGTCGTCGCCGGCGAGGTCGCCGCCCTCGACGATGCCGGCCGAGACGTCGTCGGGCACGGGACCGGCCGCGGGGCCGGCGTCGACGACGGTGACGACCAGTCCGGTCGGGCCGTCCTCGATCGTCACGCGGACGAGGACGCCCGGGGCGTGCCGGGCGTGCAGCCCGACGGCCCGCGAGCACGCCTCGCCGACCGCGAAGCGCAGCTCGTCGAGCAGCCCGTCCTCCAGACCGGCGCGTCGCGCGGCCGTGACGGTGACGAGGCGGGCGGTGCGGACGTGCGCTGCGAGCGGGGACAGAAGGAGTTCGCCGACGGCCATCTCGGCGTCCTCGGGCGCTGCCGTTAGTCCGTCGCCGCCACGGCCTCCTCGACGGAGGTGTGGATCGGGAAGACCTTGGTCAGGCCGGTGATGCGGAAGATCTTGAGGATGCGCTCCTGCGTGCAGACCAGGCGCAGCGAGCCCTCGTGGGCGCGGACGCGCTTGAGGCCGCCCACCAGGACGCCGAGGCCGGTGGAGTCGAGGAACTCGACGCCCTCCATGTCGACGACCAGGTGGTACTGGCCGCTGCTGACCAGGTCGATGAGCTGCTCGCGCAGCTTGGGGGCGGTGTAGACGTCGATCTCGCCGCCCACCACGACCACCGTGCGGTCACCTTCGGTGCGGGTCGACAGGGACAGGTCCACGACATCTCCTCCAACGCTTGCGGGTGAGTCTCACAGCGAGGCTCTGATCCAGAACGCTGCCGCCCTACCCTGCGCCGCAACGTCCAACCTCTGCATCCAACCGCACCACCCGTCCGGCTCACCACTGCGGGGTCGGGCGCGGCTTCTGGGACGATGGCTGGGAACATGAGCTGGTCGTGACCGCCCGCCCCGCCGCCTCTCGCGCGAAGACGCTGCTGCAGCGGCTGTGCCTGGACCCGTCGCGGTCCGACCGGGTCACCCACGTCGAGCACGTCCCGCCGCGTACGGGCCGGCACGGCGACTGGCCGGAGTGGGCCGACCCGCTGCTGGTCGACCGGCTCCGCCTGGGCGGCGTCGAGCGGCCGTGGGAGCACCAGGTGCAGGCCGCGTCGCTGGCTCACGGGGGCCAGTCGGTCGTCGTCGCGACCGGGACGGCCAGCGGCAAGTCGCTGGCGTACCTGCTGCCCGGGCTCACCGCGCTGATGGGCGACGAGCGGGCCTCGATGCTGTACCTGTCCCCCACCAAGGCGCTGGCCACCGACCAGCTGCGGGCCGTCCGCTCGCTCAACCTCATGGCCGTGCGCGCGGCGACCTATGACGGCGACACCGCCCGCGAGGAGCGCGACTGGGTGCGGCGGCACGGGCGCTTCGTGCTGACCAACCCGGACATGCTGCACCGCGGGATCCTGCCGAGGCACGGCGACTGGGCGTCCTTCCTGCGGCACCTCACGTACGTGGTCGTCGACGAGTGCCACACCTACCGCGGCGTGTTCGGCTCGCACGTCGCCCTCGTGCTGCGGCGCCTGCGCCGGATCTGCGCCAAGTACGGGGCGAACCCGGTCTTCGTGCTGGCCAGCGCGACCGTCTCGCACCCCGAGGTGTCGGCCTCGCGGCTGACCGGGGTGCCGGTGGTGCCGGTGACGGACGACGCCTCGCCGCGCGGGGGGACGGAGTTCGCGCTGTGGGAGCCGCCGCTGATGCCGGACTACGGCGGCGAGCACGGCGCGCCGGTGCGCCGCTCGGCCACGGCGGAGACGGCCGACCTGCTGGCCGACCTGGTGGTGGAGGGGGCGCGAACGATCGCGTTCGTGCGGTCGCGGCGCGGCGCGGAGGCGGTGGCGCTGAACGCGCGTCGGGCGCTGTACGAGGTCGAGCCGGCGCTGGTGGACCGGATCGCGGCGTACCGCGCCGGCTACCTGCCGGAGGAGCGGCGGGAGCTGGAGCGACGGCTGCAGAGCGGGTCGCTGGTCGGGGTGGCGGCGACCAACGCGCTCGAGCTGGGGCTCGACGTCTCGGGCCTCGACGCTGTCGTGCTGACCGGCTGGCCGGGGACCGTCGCCTCGGTCTGGCAGCAGGCCGGGCGCGCCGGCCGCTCTGGGCAGGGCGCGCTGGCCGTCTTCGTGGCGCGCGACGACCCGCTGGACACCTACCTCGTGCACCACCCGTCGGCGCTGTTCGGCCGTCCCGTCGAGACGACGGTCCTCGACCCCACGAACCCGTACGTCCTCGGCCCGCACCTGGGCTGCGCCGCCTCCGAGCTGCCGCTGACGGAGGCGGACCTGGCGCTGTTCGGGGAGGAGGAGGGCGTCCGGCTGCTGCTGGCCGACCTGGTCCGGCGCGGGATCCTGCGGTCGCGCCCGCGCGGGTGGTTCTGGACCTCGCGGGAGCGGCCGGAGGTCGACATCCGCGGAACCGGCGGACCGCCCGTGCGCCTGGTGGAGAAGGGCACCGGCCGGCTGCTCGGCACCGTCGACCACTCCGCCTCGCACGCGCAGGCGCACGAGGGGGCCGTCTACCTGCACCAGGGCGAGAGCTGGGTCGTGGACTCGCTCGACCTCGAGGAGGCGGTCGCTCTGGTGCACGCCGACGAGCCGGACTACTCGACGTCCGCCCGCGACGTGACCGACATCGAGATCGTCGACGCGCTGCGCGTGGCGTCCTACGACGGCGTGGACATGGTGTTCGGGACCGTCGACGTCACGCACCAGGTGGTGTCGTACCTGAAGAAGCGGCACGGCAGCGGCGAGATCCTCGGTGAGGAGCCGCTGGACCTGCCGCCGCGGCAGCTGCGGACGCGCGCGGTCTGGTACACCGTCGCGCCCGACCTGCTGGACGAGGCGGACCTGTCGTCGGCGGACGTCCCGGGCGCAGCGCACGCCGCCGAGCACGCGGCGATCGGCCTGCTGCCGCTGTTCGCCACCTGCGACCGCTGGGACATCGGCGGCGTCTCGACCGCCCTGCACCCGGACACCGGCCAGTGCACCGTGTTCGTGTACGACGGGCACCCGGGCGGTGCGGGCTTCGCCGAGCAGGGCTGGGTGCGGGGGGTGGACTGGCTGCAGGCCACCCGCGACGCGATCGCCTCCTGCGAGTGCCCGAGCGGCTGCCCGTCGTGCGTGCAGTCGCCCAAGTGCGGCAACGGCAACGAGCCGCTGGACAAGGCCGGGGCCGTGCGGCTGCTCGACGTGGTGCTCGCCAGCGGACTGCGGGAGGTGGCGGCGGGGTAAGCCCCCGTCTGCCCCCGTCGCCCTGCTGAGGAGCCCGTCGTGATCGTGCTCGGTCTGATCCTGCTGGTCCTGTGCCTGGTGCTGGGCGCCGGCATCGTCCTGTCGAACACCGACAGCCTGTCCGCCGAGGCCTTCGGGGTCTCGCTGTCGAACGTGTCGATCGGGGGGCTGTTCCTGGCCGGCACCGCCGTCGGCGCGCTGGCCATGCTCGGTCTCGGGCTGATGCTCGTCGGGGCCGCCCGCAAGCGCACCAAGAAGCTGCGGATGAAGCGCGAGGTGCACCACGTGCGCAGCGAGCAGGAGGTCCTGGCCGAGGAGAACGCCCGGCTGCAGGCCGAGCTGGAGCAGGAGCGCACAGCCGAGTCGCAGGGCAGCCTCGCCGCAGACGGCACGGACACCCGGGGCAAGCACGCGCGGTAGCGCTGGTCCTCGCTAGAGGTCGTCGGCCGCCGCAGCGCCGAGCCAGCGACGCAGGTGCGCCCCGGCGAGAAGGAGCACGAGCGCCCCGGCCGTGCTGCGGACCAGCCGCTCGCTGTCGAGGGCGCTGCCGACGACGTTGCGGACCCGGTCTGCCGGACCCTGTGCGACGGGGACCCGCTCGGTGAGCACCTGGTCCTGGAAGCCGAGCGTCCCGCCGAAGCTGCCGTCCTCGAGCTCCGGCGCGATGGCCGGAGCCTGCGACTGGGGCAGCGGCGGGAGCTTCGGGATGCCCAGCTTGGGGCCGAACGTGCTGAAGCCGAGCGCGAAGGCCTTGCGCTGCGCGACGGCCGTCTGGTCCGCGGTGGCGCCCGAGCCCTTGGTGCCGGTGCCGATCGGCGCGGCCGTCCCCCTGGAGCCTCCGGTCGTGCTGCCGCCGCCGGCTGAGCCGCCCGTGCCGCCACCGGTGGTACCGCCGCCCGAGCCGCCGGTGCTGCCGCCGGCGGGGGCGCCGCCGCCCGT
>JAOPWK010000145.1 GCA_025965735.1 Frankiales bacterium | reverse complement strand
GGCTGCCCACTGTGGGAGCCGGCGACGCAGACCGTGTTCGGGCGTGGCACGGCGAGCGCGCGCCTGGTGCTGGTGGGCGAGCAGCCGGGCGACGTCGAGGACACGAGGGGCGTGCCGTTCGTCGGGCCGGCCGGGCGCGAGCTCGTCGCTGCGCTCGACGAGGCCGAGGTCGACCGCAGCGACCTGTACGTGACCAACACGGTCAAGCACTTCACGTTCACGACGTCGGGCAAGCGGCGCATCCACGCGACGCCGGACGCCCTGGAGGTGCGCGCCTGCACGCCGTGGCTGCAGGCCGAGCTCGCGGCGGTGCAGCCCGAGCTGGTGCTGCTGCTGGGCGCGACCGCCGGCAAGGCCGTGATGGGGTCCTCGTTCCGGGTCACGCAGGACCGCGGGCAGCTGCTGTCGACCCCGAAGGGCCTGCCGGTGGTGGCGACGATCCACCCGAGCGCCGTGCTGCGCGCCGACGACCGGCAGGCCGCGCACGACGGGCTGGTCGCCGACCTGCGGGTGGCCGCGCAGGTGCTGCGGGGCGGAGCCGGGTCGCCGCGGTGATCGACGGAGGACCGCCCGGGTCCTGGCGCGGGCGATCTTCCGTCGACCTACGGCTGCGGGTCGCGGGCGTCGTACCTGAGGAAGCGCGGGACGCACGCCGCCACCGCGAGCGTGAGCCCGATGCAGGCCAGCCCGCCCGCGACCACCGCGCCCTGCAGCCCGACCAGGCCCGCGCCCGCTCCGGCTCGCGCGTCGCCGAGGCGCGGCCCGCCGGCCACCACCACGATGAACACCCCGCCCAGCCGGCCGCGCATCTCGTCCGGCGCGGCGGCCTGCAGGATGGCGCTGCGGAAGACGGCGCTGACCATGTCGGCCGCCCCCGCGAGCGCGAGCCCGAGCAGCCCGACCCACAGCAGGTCGGTGGCGCCGAACAGCACGATCGCCGCGCCCCACCCGAGGATCGCGACCACGACGGCGAGCCCCTGCCGGTGGACGCGCCCGAACCAGCCGCCGCCGAGCGCGCCGAGCAGGGCCCCGGCGGCGAGAGCCGAGTAGAGCAGCCCCGCCGTGCGGGCTCCCCCGCCGTAGACCTCCACCGACAGCGCCGGGAACAGCGCGCGCGGCATCGCGAAGACCATCGCCACGAGGTCGACCACGAACGTCATGAGCAGCACCGGACGGGTGGCCAGGAAGCGCAGGCCCTCCACCACGCTGGCGAGCCCCGCCTTGCGGCCGCCCCCCTCGGGGGCCATCGACGGCAGCGAGGCCACCGCCCACAGCGAGGCCCCGAACGACACCGCGTCCAGGCCGTACGCCGCCGCGTAGCCCACGGTGTCGACCAGCACGCCGGCCAGCGCGGGCCCGATCACGACGCCGGTGTTGAACTCGACCTGGCGCAGGGCGTTGGCGGCGGGCAGCAGCTCCTTGGGCAGCAGCCGCGGCACGAACGCCTGCCGGGCCGGGCTGTCCAGGGCGAACAGCCCCGCCTGTCCGGCCACCACCAGGTACAGCAGCCAGGTCTGCTCCGACCCGAGCAGCGCCTGCACCGCCAGCACGGAGGTGAGGGCGACCTGCCCGACCGTGGTGCACAGCACGAGGGTGCGGCGGTCGACCGCGTCGGCCACCGCCCCGCCGTAGAGCCCGAAGACGATGAGCGGCAGCAGCCCGGCCAGGCCCACCAGGCCGACGGCGAACGCCGAGCCGGTCTGGTCGTAGACCTGCAGCGGGACGGCGACGGTGGTGACCTGCGTGCCGACCACGCTGACGGCGTCGCCGACGAGCAGGTTCCGGAAGGCCCGCGAGGTGCGCAGCGGGGTGACGTCGAGCGCGAGGCCGCGCAGCCGGCGCAGCGCCGTGGCCCGCTCCACGGTCTGCGGCCGCGCGTCGCCGGGGTCGTCGTCCACGCGGTCCAGACTGCCAGGGTGACCACTCTCCGGACCCCCGAGGACCTGCTCGCCCTGTACGGCCCCGTGCCGGTCCGGGCCGCGGGCAAGGTGCACCCCGCCCTCGACGCCCACGACCGCGCCTTCGTGGCGGCGTCGCCGTTCCTGGTCCTCGCGACGTCGTCGCCGGACGGGCTGCTCGACTGCTCCCCGCGCGGCGACCGCCCCGGCTTCGTCACCGTGCTCGAGGACGGCCGCATGGTGCTGCCGGACCGGCCGGGCAACAACCGGGTCGACTCGCTGCTCAACGTCCTCAGCGACCCGCGCGCCTCGCTGATCCTGCTGGTGCCGGGGCTCACGCACACGCTGCGGGTCAACGGCACCGCCGTCGTGACGACCGACCCCGACGTGCTCGTCCACGGCGCGGTCAACGGCCGGCTGCCGAAGACCGCGCTGGTGCTCACGCCGGTCGAGGTCATGTACCAGTGCGGCCGGGCCCTGGTCCGCTCGCGGCTGTGGGAGCAGGCCGAGGCGCCCGACCTGCCGTCGCTGGACGAGGTGCTGGCCGACCAGGTCGAGGGGCTCACGCTGGAGCAGTCGCTGCGCTTCGGCGCCGAGAAGGACCCGCTCTGGTGAGGGGGCGCGGACCCGGCCCGCACCGCCCGGCGCGCCCGCGCCGTCAGGGCGAGAGCCGCTCCACGACGCCGCGCTCGACGTCGTAGCGCAGCCGGTCGTGCAGGCGGCTGGGCCGGCCCTGCCAGAACTCGACCGTGCGGGGCACGACCCGCAGGCCGCCCCAGAAGTCCGGGACCGGCACCTCCTGGCCCGCGAACCGCTCCTCCAGGGCCCGCTGCCGCTCCTCCAGCACCTCCCGCGAGGCGATCACGCTGGACTGCCGGCTCACCCACGCCCCCACCTGCGACCCCCGCGGCCGGGAGCGGAAGTAGGCGGCTGTCTCCTGCGCCGAGACCTGCTCGACCCGCCCGACGACGACGACCTGCCGCTCGAGCTCGACCCACGGGAAGACCAGCGAGGCCACCGGGTTGGCCAGCGCCTCGCGGCCCTTGCGGCTGGTGAGGTTGGTGAAGACGACGAACCCGCGCTCGTCGACGCCCTTGAGCAGCACGGTGCGCGCGCTGGGCACGCCGTCCGGGTCCGCGGTGGCGAGCACGACGGCGTTGGGCTCGACCAGCCCGGCGGCCTCGGCGAACCAGCGGCCGAACTGCTCGGCCCAGGTGGGCGCGAGGTCGGCCTCGGCCAGCCCGGCCCGGGCGTAGTCGCGACGGAGGTCGGCGATCTCGGGCTGCACGCCCCCACCCTCCCGCACCGCCCCGGGGGCGGCCCCTCGACTGCTGCTGGTTGGATGCGGGGAGAGACTGCAGACCAGGCAGGACGAGACACAGGACCGGAGCCGCGACATGGCTGACGCCACCCCCTTCAAGCCCGGTCTCGAGGGCGTCGTCGCCTTCGAGTCCGAGATCGCCGAGCCCGACAAGGAGGGCAGCGCCCTCCGCTACCGCGGCGTCGACATCGAGGACCTCGTCGGCAACGTCAGCTTCGGCAACGTCTGGGGCCTGCTGGTCGACGGCAAGTTCAACCCGGGCCTGCCGCCCGCGGAGCCCTTCCCGCTGCCCGTGCACTCCGGTGACATCCGCGTCGACGTCCAGTCCGCGATCGCGATGCTGGCGCCCGCGTGGGGCCTGCAGCAGATGCTGGACATCGACGTCCACCAGATCCGCGAGGATCTCGCCCGTGTCTCGGTGATGACGATGGCGTTCGTGGCGCAGTCGGCCCGCGGCCTCGGCAAGCCGATGGTCCCGCAGAGCGAGGTCGACAAGGCCAAGACCATCGTCGAGCGCTTCATGATCCGCTGGAAGGGCGAGCCCGACCCGGCGCACACCAAGGCCGTCGACGCCTACTTCGTGTCGGCCGCCGAGCACGGCATGAACGCCTCGACCTTCACCGCCCGCGTCATCGCGTCCACCGGCGCGGACGCCGCGGCCTCGATCTCCGGCGCCATCGGCGCGCTGTCCGGCCCGCTGCACGGCGGCGCTCCTTCGCGCGTGCTCACGATGCTCGACGAGGTCGAGAAGAGCGGGGACGCGGTCAAGTACGTCAAGGACCTGCTCGACCGCAAGGAGCGCCTCATGGGCTTCGGGCACCGCGTCTACCGCGCCGAGGACCCGCGCGCCCGCGTGCTCCGCCGCACGGCGCAGGAGCTCGGCTCGCACCGGTACGAGGTCGCCGACGCGCTCGAGAAGGCGGCCATCGAGGAGCTGACGGCGCGCTACCCGGACCGCCCGCTGCGCACGAACGTGGAGTTCTGGTCCGCGGTCGTCCTCGACTTCGCCGAGGTGCCCGCGCACATGTTCACCTCGATGTTCACCTGCGCCCGCACCGCGGGCTGGAGCGCGCACATCCTCGAGCAGAAGAAGCTGAACAAGCTCATCCGCCCGAGCGCGAAGTACGTCGGCCCGGCGCCGCGGCCGGTCAGCGCCGTCGAGAGCGGCAGCCTGCCGGCGGGCAACCAGGTCTAGGCGCGCGGGAGCCCTGTGCTCGAGCTCGTCGAGGTCAGCAAGTCCTACGGCTCCCGCCGGGCCGTGGACGGCGTCAGCTTCGCCGTGCCGCCGGGATCGCTGACCGGCTTCGTCGGCGCCAACGGTGCCGGCAAGACGACGACCATGCGCGTCGTCCTGGGGATCGTGGCCGCGGACGGCGGGACGGTCACCTGGCGCGGCGCGCCTATGGACGCGGTCGCGCGGCGGCGCACCGGCTACATGCCGGAGGAGCGCGGGCTCTACCCCCGGATGACGGTCCGCCGGCAGCTGGTCTACCTCGCCCGGCTGCACGGCGCGTCCCCCGCGGCCGGCCGCGCGCGCGCGGACGAGCTGCTCGAGCGCCTGGACCTCGGCGCGCGCGCGGACGACCAGGTGGACGCGCTCTCGCTGGGCAACCAGCAGCGGGCGCAGATCGCGGCCGCCCTCGTGCACGACCCCGACCTGCTGCTGCTCGACGAGCCCTTCAGCGGCCTCGACCCGGTGGCGGTGGACCGCCTCACCGAGCTGCTCCGCGACGTCGCCGCGGGAGGGGTCCCGGTGCTGTTCTCCAGCCACCAGCTCGAGCTGGTCGAGCGGCTGTGCGACCGGGTCGTCGTGCTCGCCGCCGGCCGGGTCGTCGCGGCAGGCGAGGTCGAGGCCCTGCGCCAGGAGCGCAGTCGCGGGCGGCTCCGGCTGGTGGTCGACGGCGACGCCGGCTGGGTGCGGGACGTGCCTGCGGTGCGGTCCGCGGACGTTGACGGTCCCACCGCGGTGGTCGAGACCGACGAGCCGCAGGCGCTGCTGCAGGAGGCGCTGCGCCGGGGCGCGGTGCACGAGTTCAGCCCGCTCCGCCCGACGCTGGCCGAGCTGTACCGGGAGGTGAGGGCGTGAGCGACCGCGCCCCCACGACGTGGCCCGACGTCCGGCTGGTCGCCGCGCGCGAGGCGGGGGAGAAGCTGCGCAGCAAGGGCTTCATCCTCTCCACGCTGCTGTTCCTCGCCCTCGTCGGTGCGTCGGTCGCGCTGCCCGCGCTGCTCATCGACGACGGGCCGCCGGAGTACGACGTCGCCGCCGTCGGCTCGTCCGCCGCGCAGCTGCTGGCGGCCGTCCCCGAGGAGTCGCTCGACCTCACCGTGCGCGAGGTGCCGGACGCCGCGGCGGCCGACCGGCTGCTGCGGGACGAGAGCGTCGACGCCGCCGTGGAGGTGCGCGGGGAGCGCCTCGTGCTGGCAGGCGTGCAGGGCGTGCCGGACGACCTGTCCGCCGGCCTGGCCGGCGCAGCACAGCTCGCCGGCCTGCAGACGGCGCTCGCCGGTGCCGGTCTCGCGGCGGACGAGGTGCAGCGGCTGCTGGCCACGCCGGAGGTCGAGGAGCGCCTGCTCGACGACGGCGCGCTCGACGAGTCGGTCGTCCCCGCGCTGAGCCTGGCCTTCGCGCTGCTGTTCTTCTTCGTCGTCTACCAGTTCGGCTTCTCCATCGCGCAGGGCGTGGTGCAGGAGAAGGAGAGCCGGATCGTGGAGCTGCTCGTGACCGCCGTGCCGGTCCGCACGCTGCTCTACGGCAAGGTGCTGGGCAACGGCGGCCTGGCGCTCGTCCAGGTCGTGCTGCTCGTGCTGGTCGCCCTCGCAGGCGCCGCCCTCACCGGGTCCGGCGAGCTGACCGAGGCGCTGCTCGGCAACGCCGGCTGGTTCGTGCTGTTCTTCGTGCTGGGCTTCGCGATGCTGTCCTGCCTGTGGGCCGCGGCCGGCGCGTTCGCCAGCCGCAACGAGGACCTGCAGAGCACGACCGCGCCGCTGCAGGTGCTGGTCATCGTGCCGTTCTTCGCGGCCGGCTACGTCAGCGAGGGGCTGCTGCGGACGGTGCTGTCGTACGTCCCGTTCACGTCCCCGCTGATCATGCCGGCCCGCCTCCTGGAGGAGGACGCGGCGGCATGGGAGGCGGCGGTCTCCGCGCTGGTCCTCCTGCTGGCCGCCGCCGTCGCCGTCCGGATCGGCGAGCGGCTGTACGTCTCCTCGCTGCTGCGCACGCGAGGCAAGACCTCGCTGGCCGACGCCTGGTCAGGCCGCGTGGGCGCAGGCGCCTGATCCGCCGGTAGCGTTCCTCCGGTGACGACGAGCGTGCAGATCCCGAAGGAGCTCCTCCCCCAGGACGGCCGCTTTGGCGCCGGGCCGTCGAAGGTGCGCCCGGCGCAGCTGGAGGCGCTGGTGGCGACCGGCCGCTCCTACCTCGGCACCTCGCACCGGCAGGCACCGGTCCGCGACCAGGTCGGGCGGCTGCGCAGCGGCCTGCGCGACCTGTTCTCCCTGCCGGACGGGTACGAGGTGCTGCTCGGCAACGGCGGCGCCACCGAGTTCTGGGACATCGCGACGTTCGGCCTCATCGAGCGCAAGAGCCAGCACCTGTCCTTCGGCGAGTTCAGCTCGAAGTTCGCCACTGCCGCCGGGGCCGCGCCGTTCCTCGACGAGCCGTCCGTCATCAAGAGCGACCCGGGCACGCACCCGCTGCCGGTCGCCGAGGCCGGTGTCGACCTCTACGCGCTGACGCACAACGAGACCTCGACCGGCGTGATGATGCCGATCGCGCGGGTCGAGGGCGCCGACGAGAGCGCGCTCGTGGCGGTGGACGCGACCAGCGGCGCGGGCGGCCTGCCGGTCGACGCGTCGCAGTTCGACGTCTACTACTTCTCGCCGCAGAAGAGCTTCGCCTCCGACGGCGGGCTCTGGCTGTCGCTGATGTCGCCGGCGGCGCTGGAGCGCATCGCGCGCATCCAGAGCAGCGGACGCTGGGTGCCTGCGTCGTACGACCTGTCGATCGCGCTGGACAACAGCCGGCTCGACCAGACCTACAACACCCCGGCGCTGGCCACGATCTTCCTCATGGCCGAGCAGGTCGACTGGATGAACAGCCAGGGCGGGCTGTCGTGGGCGGTCGAGCGCACGCGCGCGTCCAGCGACGCGCTGTACGGCTGGGCGGACAAGAGCCCGGTCGCCTCGCCGTTCGTGCAGGAGGCCTCGATGCGCTCGCAGGTCATCGGCACCATCGACTTCGACGACAGCGTCGACGCCGCGCAGGTGGCCAAGGTGCTGCGGGCCAACGGCGTCGTGGACACCGAGCCCTACCGCAAGCTCGGCCGCAACCAGCTGCGCATCGCGATGTTCCCGGCCATCGAGCCGGCGGACGTCGAGGCGCTGACCGGGTGCATCGACCACGTCGTGGAGCGCCTGTCCTGAGCGAGCCCGGGCCGCTCCCGCAGGCGTGGGTGCCGCGGGTGCTCAACGTGGCCCTTGCCGCGCTGCTGCTCCTGCTCGTCGCGCCGGTGCTGACCGAGTTCGGCGGCAAGCCCTGGTACGTCCAGGTGTTCTTCGTCGGCTTCGGGGTCCCGGTGCTGCTGCTCGTGCTGGCCTGCCTGGCCTCGGCCGCACGGCCCGGCTCGCTCGGCCGCGCCGTGCGGCGCCGCCGCCGGAAGCCCGCAGACCCGGGCAGTACGGACATGTCACCCGAACGCCACTGAAGCGGGTGGGCCGAACGGCCGATGGTCTGAGGGACAGCACTGGGCCAAACGGGAGGAACGCCATGCCAGAGGACCGCGACCACGCGCTGCTCACCCGCTTCTGGGCCCTGCACGCGGCGGTCATCCGCCGCGACGGCATCGAGGCGCGGTTGCGGTCCGGCCTGCCGATGGACCAGGACCTGCTCGACCGCAGCCTGGCCGCCGCCGAGGGAGTCCTCGCCGCCCGGGCCGCGCTCTACCGGCACCTCATGGAGTCCGGCTGGACGCCGCCGGACGCCCTGGTGAAGGACCTGGTCTACGACGAGATCGTGCTGTCCGAGACCGACGGCGCGCTGCACGGCTAGCAGCCCCCGTCAGCGCAGCGGGTAGCGCTCCCGCACCGTGTGCACGACGTCCTTGCCGACGTCGCTGCGCACCAGCTCCACCTCGCTCGCCCGCCACTGCGGGCCGCGGTACTCCGCCAGCACAGCGGGGTTCGGGTGGCCGCGCCGCCCGACGGTGAGGTGCGGCCGGTAGGCCTTGCGCTCGAGCTGCACGCCCGCCGCCTGCACGGCGCGGGCGACGTCGGCCTGCAGGTCGTGCAGCGCGTCGACGTCGCCGCCGACACCGACCCACACCGGCCCCTGCCGCCCGAAGGTCCCGCTGCCCTCCAGGCGCAGGTCGAAGGCCGCCGACCGGACGGTGAGCAGCTGGTCGTGCACCTCCTGGGGTCCGGGCAGCTCCCCGAGGAACGCGAGCGTGAGGTGCCAGCGCTCCGGCGCGCTGGGCCACCGCGGCAGCCGCGCCTTGAGGTCGGCGATCGCCGCTGCCGGCGGGCGCAGCGCGACGAACAGCCTCACTCGAGCCCCAGCCGGTGCACGTGCACGTGCGGGCGCCGCCGCACCAGGTGCGCCTCGACCCGGAGCGACCGCACCCGGGTCATGACCACGGCCGCGACGACGCCGGACAGCGCCGTGATGACGCCGCCGGCGACGATGCTGCTGCGCGGGCCGAACGCCTCCGCCAGCGCCCCGATCAGCGGTGCCCCCACGGGCGTCCCGCCGAGGAAGACCAGCACGTAGAGGGCCATCACCCGGCCGCGTACCTGCGGGGCGCTGCCCAGCTGGATGATCGAGTTCGCAGTGGTGGTGAAGGTCAGGATGGCGACGCCGGTCGGGACCAGCAGCAGCGCCATCAGCTCGAACGTCGGCGCGAGGCCGACCAGCACCTCGAGCAGGCCGAACGCGAGGACGGCCAGGAACAGGGTCCGCTGGCGCGGCGGCCCGCTGCGGCGCGCGCTCAGCAGCGCGCCGAGCAGGGAGCCGACGGCGAGGAAGGCCGACAGCAGGCCGTACGACCCGGCGCTGCGCTCGAAGACCTCCTTCACCACCAGGGCCAGGGTGATCTGGAAGTTCAGCCCGAAGGTGCCGACCATGAAGACCAGCACCATCGGCACGAGCAGGTCCGGCCGCTGCCGGACGTACGACAGGCCTTCGCGCAGCTGACCCTTCGCGCGCTCGAGCCGCTTGCTCGGGAACAGCTCCGCCGTGCGGATCGCCCGCAGGCCGACCAGCACCGCGACGTACGACAGGGCGTTCGCGGCGAAGACCCACCCGGTGCCGACCGCCGCGATGGCCACGCCGGCGACGGCCGGGCCGACGATGCGGGCGCTGTTGAAGGTGGCGCTGTTGAGGCTGACCGCGTTGGGCAGGTCGTCCGGCCCGACCATCTCCACGACGAACGCCTGCCGCACGGGGGTGTCGACCACGGAGGCGAGGCCGAGCCCGAACGCCAGCGCGTAGACGTGCCACAGCTGGACCGAGCCGGTGAGGTCGAGGACGGCCAGGACCAGCGCCAGCACGCCCATCGCGGCCTGCGCCCCGAGCAGCAGCTTGCGCTTGTCGTAGCGGTCGGCGAGCACGCCGCCGTAGAGCCCGAACAGCAGCACCGGCAGGAACTGCAGCCCGGTGGTGATGCCGAGCGCGACGCCGCTGTTGCCGGACAGCTCGAGGACGAGCCAGTCCTGCGCGACGCGCTGCCCCCACGTGCCGGACAGGCTGACGACCTGCCCGGTGGCGAACAGCCGGTAGTTGCGGTTCTTCAGGCTGCGGAAGGTGGGTGAGCTCACGCCGCGGCCAGCCGGTCCAGGACCTGCGCCGCCTGGCGCAGCACGTCGCGGTCGGCCTGGTCCAGCTCGCGCAGCCGCTGCGCCAGCCAGGCGTCGCGGCGGCGGCGGTCCTCACGCAGGAGCGCCACGCCCTCGTCGCTGACGGCGAGCAGGACCTGCCGGCCGTCCGACGGGTGGTCGGTGCGGGTGGCCAGGCCGGCTGCCTCGAGCGAGGCCGCGATGCGCGTCATGCTCGGCGGGGTGACCCGCTCGGCGGCGGCGAGCTCGCGCGGCGTCAGCGGGCCGTGCCGCTCCAGCATCGCGAGGGCCGCGATCTGGGTCAGCGTGAGGGCGGTGTCAGCCCGCTCGGACCGCATGCGCCGGGCCAGCCGCATGACCGCCAGCCGCAGGGTGCTGGCGAGGGCGGTGTCGGTGGCAGGTGGCACACCCGGTACAAGTCGTTCGCACCGCTAACGATTCCCCGGCCTCCCCCTCCTCGCTGCGGCTCGCGTCGCTAGTCGACGAGAGCGTTCTCGATCGGCTCGATGCCGAAGTAGACGAGGAACAGCGCCGCGATGACCCACAGCAGCGGGTGCACGTCGCGCGCCTTGCCCTGCGTCGCCTTGAGCAGCGCGTAGGAGACGAAGCCGGCACCGATGCCGTTGGTGATCGAGTAGGTGAACGGCATCAGGACGATGGTGAGGAACGCCGGGATCGCGATCGCGTAGTCGTCGAAGTCGATGTTGCGGATCTGCGTGAGGAGCAGGAACCCGACGATCACCAGCGCCGGGGACGCCGCCTCGAAGGGGACGATCGACACCAGCGGCGTCACGAGCAGCGCGACCAGGAACAGCAGCCCGGTGAAGACGCTGGCCAGGCCGGTGCGCGCACCGTCCCCGACGCCGGCGGCGGACTCGATGTACGTCGTGTTCGACGACGCGGAGGCCGCACCACCCGCGACGGCGGCGACGGAGTCGACGAGCAGCACGCGGTCGACGCCCGGCAGGCGGCCCTCCTCGTCGAGCAGGTCCGCCTCCTGACCGACGCCGACGACGGTGCCCATCGTGTCGAAGAAGTCGGCCAGCATGAGCGTGAAGACGAGGAGGATCGCGGCCACGGCGCCGACGCGGGAGAAGCCGCCGAACAGCGAGAAGTCGCCGAGCAGCGACAGGTCCGGCACGTCGAAGACCTTGTCGGGCAGGCTCGGCACGTTGAGCTGCCAGCCCCCGGGGTTGCTCTCCTCCGGCGAGATGAACGACGGGCCGATGTCGAACAGCGCCTCGACGAGGATGGCGACGACGGTCGTGACGACGATGCCGATGAGGATCGCGCCGCGCGTGCGGCGGGCGACGAGCACCGCCGTGAGCAGCAGGCCGAAGACGAACACCAGCGTCGGCCAGCCGGTGAGCTCACCGCCCGAGCCGAGCTGCACCGGCACCGGCCCCACGTCCGTCCGCCGGACGAAGCCGGCGTCCACCAGGCCGATCAGCGCGATGAACAGGCCGATGCCGACGCTGATCGCCGTCTTGAGCTGCATCGGGATGGCGTTGAACACCGCGGTGCGCAGGCCCACGAGCACGAGCAGCGCGATGACCAGTCCCTCCAGGACGACCAGCCCCATGGCGTCGGCCCAGCTCATCTGCGACGCGACGGAGAACGTGACGAAGGCGTTGAGCCCGAGGCCGGTCGCGATCGCGAACGGGTAGCGGCCGATGACCCCCATGAGGATCGTCATCACGGCGGCGACGAGGCACGTGACGGCGGCGACCTGGGGGATGCCGAGCGTGCGGCCGTCGGCGTCCGGCACGGTCCCGATGATGAGCGGGTTGAGCACCACGATGTAGGCCATCGTGAAGAAGGTGGCCGCTCCGCCGCGCACCTCCTGGCGGACGCTTGACCCCCGTTCGGTGATCTTGAAGTAGCGGTCCAGCCCGGACTGGCGAGAGGTCTCCTGCGTCGTCATGGCGCAGAGGGTGCCAGAGCCGTGTTACGTCCCGCGTACGGTGGGGTCATGGCGCGCCGACATGCCTCCCGGCCCGACCCCGCGCCGCTGGAGATCGACGACGTCAAGGTCGTCGCGGTCGTCACCGCAGCCTGGGCGCTGGGCCTGGTCGTGCTGGTCGTCCTGCACCTGGCCGGCCAGGACGTGCAGGGCTGGTGGATGGGCATGTGCGGCTACGGCATCGCTCTCGGGCTGTACGGCGTGCGGTACTGCCGCCGCCGGCACGAGGCGATCGCGCGCGACCTCGCCCGGGCGATCCCGCAGCGCTCCTGACCTGCATCGCGCGTGCAGGAACACCGGCGTAGCGTGAGACGCCCGTCACACACTCCCGGAGGACCAGCACGTGGCTGACCTGACCCCGACCCAGCGCGAGGTGCTTCGCGCCCTGGTCGACACCGCCGTCCCGTCCCTCCCGGTCGACGACGACCCGCACGGCTTCTGGGCGCTGTCCGGCACCCAGGTGGGCGTGGACCAGGCGCTGGAGATGGCGCTCGCCGACATGAGCGAGGCGGACCAGGTCGGGATGGGCCAGCTGCTCGACGGCCTGGCGATGCTCGGCTTCCAGCACCAGGGGCGCAACACCCGCGAGGGGATGCTCGGCACCGCGATGGCGCTGGCGCCCGAGGCGCTGATCGCCATCTCGACCCTGCGCGGTGCCAGCTGCCTGCTCGCGCACTCGATCACCGACGAGAACGGCAAGAACCCGTTCTGGCCGCAGTACGGCTACCCGGGGCCGCAGCTCCAGCCGCCGACGGACGAGCCGTACATCACGCCGCACGTCCCGCAGGACGGGGAGGTGCTCGAGGCCGACGTCGTGGTCGTCGGCTCCGGCGCGGGCGGCGGCACGATCGCCGGCGTGCTCGCCACGCAGGGCAAGAAGGTCGTCGTCCTGGAGGCCGGCCGCGCGACCAGCGAGCGCGACTACCGCCAGCTCGAGATCGAGTCGAGCCAGACGATGATGTACCGCGGCGGCATCGCGGTCTCCTCCGACGGCAACATCGGCCTGCTGGCCGGCGCCACCCTCGGCGGCGGCACCACGATCAACTGGCACAACTGCGTCAAGCCCAGCGCCGAGGTGCGCCGCGAGTGGGCCACCGAGCACGGGCTGACCGACGTGGACACCGACGAGTTCGACCGGCACATGGAGTCGGTGCTCGCGCGGATGAAGGCCAACGACAGGTGCTCGGACTTCAACGGCCCGCACCAGCGGATGGCCGAGGGCGCCAAGGCGCTCGGCTGGTCTCTGCACACCGCGGTGCGCAACGTCGACCCGGAGCGGTACGACCCGGTGGCGGCCGGCTACACGCAGTTCGGCGACCCGACCGGCAGCAAGATGGGCACGCTCAACACCTACCTGCGCGACGCGTACGACCACGGCGCGGTCATCGTCCCGAACACCAAGGCCGACCAGGTCCGCGTCGAGGACGGCCGTGCGTGCGGCGTCGCCGCGACGTGGACCGACCCGGAGACCGGAGAGACCCGGCGGGTCACCGTCCGCGCCAAGGACGTCGTCGTGGCGTGCGGGGCGCTCGAGACGCCGGCGCTGCTGCTGCGGTCCGGCATCGGCGGCCCGGCCGTCGGGCAGAACCTCTACCTGCACCCGAGCGCCGGCATCTTCGGCGTCTACGCCGAGGACCAGCAGGCCTGGTGGGGCCCGCCGCAGGCCGGGGTCATGGACGAGTTCCGTGACCTGGGCGACGGCTACGGGATCCTCGTCG
>JAOPWK010000068.1 GCA_025965735.1 Frankiales bacterium | reverse complement strand
CGCGGCCCCGACCGCCAGCGGTGCCCGCGACCGGCGTCGCGGGCCGGCGGGGGCCCGGGGTCCCGGAAGCACCTCGGGTGCGTGCTCGGCGCCCGTCGGCGCGAGCGTCGCCACGACCGTCGTCTCGTCGCGCAGCAGCTGAGTTCCGAGCGGGATCGGGCGCGTGCCCTCGGGCTGCTCCGGCGTCGCGCTCGCCTCGTGCAGGGCCACCAGCGCGAGCTCGGCCTCCTCCGCCCGCAGCAGCGCCTCGCGCTCGGCCTCGGTCAGGGCGTCCCGGACCCGGTCCCGCTCAGCCCGCGCCTGGTCCCGCTCCGCGGTGGCCAACTCGGCGCGCTGCACCGCCTGCTGCAGCTGGGCGACGAGCGTGGCCAGGTGCGCGTCGACCTGGGGGCGGGCGTAGCCGCGGAGCACGATCGGGAACAGCACGGACGAACCCCTACCCAGGTCGCGGCGACTCAGCGCGAGCCGGCCACCCGCACCTCGCCCACCGGGACGCCCCCGCCGAGCACCGGTGTCGTCGCGAGCTCGTCGAGCACGGGCTGCTCGATCCCGAGGGCGCGCAGGGCGTGCACCATCGCAGGCACCGCCGCCCGCGTCGCGCCGTCAACCACCTTGACTGCGGCCGCCGAGCCGTCCGGCAGCGCCGCGGCGAAGACGCCCTCCGCGCCGTCCTTGGCGACCAGTCCGGGGATGCCCTCGATCAGGCGGGTGACCTCCCGACCGGGGCCGCCGACCAGGTGCGGGTGCGCGCGCATGGCGTCGGCGGTACGGCCGCTGGTGCCGCCCTGCGTCGCGAGGGCAGCAAAGGAGCGCACGAGGCCGTTCAGCGTCAGCGCGTGCTGCGGCGCGCCGCAGCCGTCGACGGCGACGTGCGGCACCCGCTCGCCGGCCAGCCGCTCGATCGTGGTCGTCATCGCCTGCTGCACGGGGTGGTCCGGAGCGAGGTAGCCCGCCGTGGGCCAGGCGTTCGCGACGCAGGTGGCCAGCATGGCGGCGTGCTTGCCGGAGCAGTTCATGGTGAGCGGGGTGGGCTCGCCGCCGTCCCTGAGGAGCTGGTGGGCGGCCACGAGGTCCAGCGGGAGCATCGCCGGGCAGCCGAGCGCCGCCTCGTCGAGGCCCGCCGCGGCGAGCGTCCGTCGTACGACCTCCAGGTGGACGGGGAGCCCGGAGTGGGAGGCGGTGGCCAGCGCCAGGCACGCGTCGTCCGGCGGGCTCCAGCCGGCGTCGAGCAGCCCGACCGCCTGCAGCGGCTTGTTGGAGCTGCGCGGGAAGATGGGCTGGTCCACCGCGCCCGCCGTCAGTGCCTGGCTGCCGTCGGCACGCAGAGCGACGGCCAGAACGGCGTGCGTGCTCTCGACGACGCCGGAGCGGACGAGCTCGACCAGGAGGGGCGCGGTCACTCCGCGGACGGCGGCTGCTCGCTCAGCAGCGCGTCGACGTCGGCCTCGCCGTCGCGGTAGCGGCGGGTGATCTCGGCGCTGCAGGCGTCCATGGCGTTCTGCACGAGGCGGCGCTTGCCGGAGATGCCCTGCTCCTCCTCCGACAGCGTCCGCATCGCGTGCGCGATCTCGTCGGTGGAGCGGGCGGAGACGTCGGACAGGTCGACGTTCGCGACCAGCGCCTCGACGTAGCGGCGGTGGCTGTCGGCGCGCGAGGGCTCGACGGTGGTGTGCCGGCCCAGGCCCCGGGCGGGACCGCGCGGCTCGTCGGCCAGGATCGCCGCCAGCCCCTCGACGAGGGTGCCGCTGGAGGTGCCGTCCCGCCGGTTGAGCTCGGCCCGCAGGATGTCGAGCCGGCCCTGGATCATGCGGCGGAGGTAGGAGAGGTCGACCTCCTCCTGCTCGGCCTCGGTGCGCAGCTCACGCAGCTCGGACAGCGGCATGGTGCACAGCCCGTCGAGGAAGTCCTCGGCCAGGACACGGTCGATGCGCCGGCTGCCTCCCACGGTCGGCTCGACGCTCAACGGGACTCCTCCTGGACGGCTGCGCGGGCGTGTACCCGCCCATCGTGGCAGATGGTGGAGGCGCGCGGGACGGTCCGCAGAGGTTGACCCGTACGGCTCAACGTCGGACCCCTCGCTGCCGATGGTTCCAAGGTGCGGCGCCGATCGGCGCCTGCGCTCAGCCGGGGGGCGGACAGGAGGCCGGAACGTGCTCAAGGGCGACCTGGCCACCACCCCCCTCCCGGAGGTCCTGCGGCAGCTCGCCGACGGCGCGGCCACGGGCTGCCTGAACATCCTGGACGGCGCCGGCGAGACCGCGAAGGTCTACCTGCGCGGCGGACGGGTCTACGCCGTGATCGCCCCCGGCAAGCGCCCCCAGCTCGGCGCCCGCCTCGTCACCTCCGGGGCCCTCGGCCCGGAGGCCCTCGCCGAGGCGCTCGAGGCCCAGCGCACCGAGCTGCAGGGCTGGCGGCTCGGCGAGCTGCTGGTGCATCTCGGGTACGTCGACCAGCCGGTGGTCGAGGACTTCGTGAACGAGCAGGTCCGCGCGTCGCTGTCCGACCTGCTGCCCTGGCGGCACGCCACCTGGAAGTTCCGCGTCAACGAGCGCACCCGCGAAGACGTCGCCCCGCCCGTCCCCGTCGACGAGCTGCTCGCCGAGATCGAGGCACGGCTCGACGAGCAGGCCGAGATGCTCGGCGACCCCGAGGCCGTGCCGCTGCTGTCGGCGGCGGACACGGCGCAGTCCGAGACCGAGATCGACGCCGACGCCTGGTCGCTGCTGTGCAAGGTGGACGGCGTCCGCACCATCACCGAGCTGGCCCGCGAGTGCGGCTTCACGCTGTACGAGGCCGGTCGCGTCGTGTCCACCCTCGTCCGGGCCGGCCTGCTCGAGGTCGAGGAGCCCGAGGAGGTCGTCGACGCGGCGGCGTTCCTGGCCGAGGCAGCGACGGCGTCCGAGCTCGCTCCCGCCGACGTCGCGTCGCGGTTGGCCTCGGCGCTCTCCGCTCCGCCCGTGCCTGTGCAGCGCTCGGTGCCCGAGCGCTCGCTGGCGGCGCCCGACGTCTCCGAGGTCGAGGGCTCGATCTCGCGCGTCTCCGAGGCGCTGGCTGCGCTGCTGGGTCCGGCGACCGCGTCCGACGACGTGTTCGGCGCGCCGACGCACCGGCCGTCCTCCGCGCCGCCGCCCCCGCCCGTCGACCCGAAGAAGGTCGAGCGCGAGCGCCTGGCCGCTGCCCGTCGTGCGGCCGACGCCGAGGAGCTGGCTGCGGCGCAGGCCGAGCTGGAGGCGGCGCGTGCCGCGTCCGAGGCGTCGTTCACCGCCGAGCACGGCGAGGACCACGTGGCTGAGGTGGTGGACCTGCAGTCGGTACGCGCGGCCGCCGAGGCGCAGGCGGCTGAGGAAGCCGCGGCTGAGGCTGCGCGAGTCGAGGAGGAGGCGCGACTCGCTGCCGAGGCCGAGACCGCGCGTCTGGCGGAGGAAGCCGCAGCCGAAGCTGCTCGGCTCGAGCAAGAGGCACGTCTCGCCGCCGAGGCCCGCGAAGCGCGTCTCGCGGAGGAAGCCGAGGCTGAGGAGGCGCGCCTCGCCGAAGCTGCGCGCCTGGAGGAGGAAGCCCGCCTCGCCGCCGAAGCCGAGGCCGCAGAGCAAGCACGGCTCGCGGAGCAGGCACGGCTCGCCGAGGAAGCCGCCGCCGAGGCCGCTCGGCTCGAGGAAGAGGCACGCCTCGCCGCCGAAGCCGAGGAAGCCGCCGCCGAGGCTGCGCGGCTCGAGCAGGAAGCTCAGCTCGCCGCCGAAGCCGAAGCCGCCGAGCAGGCACGCCTGGCCGAGGAAGCACGCCTCGCGGAAGAAGCCCGTCTCGCTGAGGAAGCCGCTGCCGAAGCGGCCCGCCTGGAGGAAGAAGCCCGCCTGGCTGAGGAAGCCGCACGCCGTGAGGAAGAGGCCCGGCTCGCCGCGGAAGCCGAAGCCGCCGAGCAGGCACGCCTCGCGGAGCAGGCACGTCTCGCCGATGCCGCGGCCGAACAGGCGCGGCTGGACGAGGAGGCCCGCGTCGCGCAGCTGGCTGCCGAGGCCGCTGCCTCCGAGTTCGCCGCTCTGACAGCCGACTTCGACGACGCCCCGGCGCCCGACCACGAGACGCAGGCGGCCGCCTTCGCCGAGCTCAGCGCTTCCGCAGCGGTCGCCGTCGCAGAGCCCGTGCAGGCGACCGCGCCAGTGCTGGAACTCGACGACGAGCCGATGCCCTCGTACCACCAGGACACCGACACCGCGTCCCTGCTGCGCGAGCTGAGCTCGCTCGGCCTCGACGACGACCCGCCGCCTCCGCCGGTCCGGCCTGCCCGGCCGCCGGCACCGCGTCCTGTCGCGGCGGCGCCGAAGAAGAAGGGCCTGTTCGGTCGCGGCTGACGCGACCCTAGGGACCTCCCCCCTATCGCGCCGACCTCACCGGCCGAAGCGCAGCAGGCTCGCGCGTGCCGCGGCGGACTCGCGCGCGGCGGACACCGGCGCCTCGAAGGCCGGCTCCGGGTCGACGGCTGCGGCCACGGGTCCGGCTGTCAGCTGCGCGTCGTCCGGCACCTGGCGCTTCACGAGAGCAAGCGCGATCGGGCCCAGCTCGTGGTGGCGGACGGCGGTACCGACACGTCCGACGTCGCGGCCGTCCAGCTGCACCGCGTCTCCGGTGGCCGGGAGCTCACTGTCGGAGCCGTCGAGGTGCAGCAGGACCAGGCGGCGAGGCGGCCGGCCCAGGTTGTGGACCCGGGCCACCGTCTCCTGCCCGCGGTAGCAGCCCTTGTCCAGGTGGACCGCGCTGGTGAGCCAGCCGACCTCGTGCGGGATCGTCCGGTGGTCGGTGTCCAGGCCGAGCCGGGGCTTGCGCGCAGCCACGCGCAGCGCCTCGTACGCCATGACGCCCGCGACCGGTCCTTGGTAGTCGGCGAGCTCGTCGCGCGGAACCAGGCGGAGCGACGGGTCCGCGACCACCGCGTACTGCTCGCTGACGTCCGTGACCTCGACCCGCAGCATGAACTGCATCCGCTGCAGGAAGTCGACCAGGGCAGGCGCGGTCCCCGGCTCGACGTGCGCGAGCACCGCCTCGCCGTCGTCGACCAGGTGCAGGTGGTGCTCCACGTGCCCCTGCGGCGACAG
>JAOPWK010000034.1 GCA_025965735.1 Frankiales bacterium | reverse complement strand
GTCGTCTTCGTGATCGCCATCATCGCTGTTGTGGGCATGCTGCTGTTCATCGTGCCCGTCTTCGCGACGATGTTCGAGGATCTGGGCGGGGAGCTGCCGCTGCCGACGAAGGTACTTGTGTTCCTCTCATCCGCCCTCAAGCTCTTGGCGCCCGTGTTCCTGATCGGCCTCATCGTCGGCGCGGCCGTGTGGCGCAAGGTCAATCGAACCGACCCTGTGCGCAACGTTGTCGACCCGTTCAAGCTCAAGATGCCGGTGTTCGGGCAGCTGTTCCAGAAGATCGCGCTGAGCCGCTTCGCCCGGAACCTCGGGACGATGCTGCATGCAGGCGTGCCCATCCTGCAGAGCCTGGAGATCGTCGGTGCCACTTCGGGCAACGTGGTCATCGAACGCGCGGCGCGTGACGTCATGGAGAGCGTGCGGCGTGGCGAGAGCCTGGCGGCGCCCCTGGCCGACCATGCCGTGTTCCCTGCGATGGTCGTGCAGATGATCTCGGTAGGTGAGGACACCGGTGCCCTCGACAACATGCTGTACAAGATCGCCGACTTCTACGACCAGGAGGTCGAGGCGACTACGGAGGCCCTGACCTCGCTCATCGAACCCTTGATGATCGCCTTCATGGGCGCCATCATCGGCAGCATGATCGTGGCCCTCTACATGCCGATCTTCAGCGTCTTCAACCTGATCCAGGAGTAGCCCCGTTCTCCTGATATGCGAAGGAGCCCGCCCCTCTGGGGCGGGCTCCTTGCGTTGCAGACCAGTCCCAAATTGGTGCTCAAGTACCTGCACCTGCGGACCGATGCTTGTTCTGTCATCGCAGAGCTGTTCGGCCAGAAAAGGCACACCCGCCGTGAGGCGGGGTCGCAAAGCCAGGGGTCCCTCCGGGACAGCCCAGCTTCCTCGGTCGGCCTCCGGGCCAACGTGGGCGAGCGCCGAAAGCTCATTCATCGTCATTCTCGTCCAAGGAGACAGCACATGCTCGCTCGCATTCGCAAGGCTGAGGAGAACGAGGGCGGCTTCACCCTCATCGAGCTCCTCGTCGTCATGATCATCATCGGCATCCTCGCCGCGATCGCCATCCCGACCTTCCTGAACCAGAAGAAGAAGGCCAAGGAGGCGTCCATCAAGGCGGACGTCAAGTCCGTCTCCACCGAGATCGAGGGTCTGCTCACCGACGGGAACCCGGCAACGCTGACGTGGTCCGGCGGACCGGGCGGCAACGCCACCATCACGGCTGACGTGGATGGGACAGTTGGCGGAACTGACGTTACGACTGCAAGCCCGCGCCTCAGCGCTGGCAACTCCATTTCCGCGAAGAACGCGTACGACGCGACGGCCGGCACCTACTGTGTGGCAGTGACGAACGCGGACGACACCGTCCAGGTGTGGAGCGTCGTGAACGGCCAGCTCACAAAGGGCGATTGCCCGTAGGCACGGTAACTCAGCAGCGGGGGCGGATCCAGAGGATCCGCCCCCGCTGCTGTGCGGCGGTCGCCGCTGCTTAAGCCTTTCGTCCGCTCGACCGATACAGACACGACTCCATTCAGGCAAACGCATGGGAAGGGCGATCGCCGGTGACCGAACGTCCGGGCGCGACCGACAGCGAGGTCGGCTACACGCTCCTTGAGGTCACCGTCGCACTGACCATCCTGCTCGGCATGGCGACAGCCGTTCTTGCCATCCTGAGCCTGGCCGCTCAGACCAGCGCGACGGACCGCAAGCGGGTGGCCGCGGCCAACCTGGCGGCCCGCGAGATCGAGATCGTGCGGAACGCCTTCCACAGCGGGGTCACGCCGAACGAGAAGGCCGCCTCGGCGAACGCCGTAGCCGCGGCCAGCAACGTCACCAACGGCAACAGCCTGCCGGGGCAGCCCGCCGGAGCGCTCACTGTGGACGGCACGTCGTACACCGTTGTCCGGGAAGTGAGCTGGCTCCCGCTGGGTACGGGCAAGAGCGCCTGCGACGGCGGAAGCGCTGTCACGCACCCGGGCCTGGCGGTGCACGTCTCCGTCACCTGGCCGTCCATGGGCCGGGTGAAGCCTGTCGTGAGCGACACCGTGCTGACCCCGCCCAAGGGCGTGCTCAACTCGGCGGTGGCCTTCGCCGCGGTCCGCATTCGTGACCGCGGGGGTGCGCCCTACGAGGGTCGAAGCGTACGGATGACCGGCCCGGCGGGGACCTTCACCGACATCACCGGACCGGACGGCTGCGCGGTGTTCGCCCTCAGCGCTGCAGGCAGCTACAACGCCACCTTGACGGAGGCTGGCTTCGTGGCCCCGGACGGCAACCCGACACCGCAGCAGGCCAAGAGCATCACGGCAGGAACCGTGCAGACGTGGGAGTTCTCCTACGACCGGTCCGCCGGCCTGAACCGGGTGCTCGCCGTGTCCGGAGCGAGCCCGGACGTGGGCAGCTACGCGCTGCCCGCAACGCTCCCCGGCTTGACGATCGGGAACAGCCACCTGCAGCCGGACGGGGTGCGCACCTTCACCTCCGGGACCGCAGCGACCCCGGCTCTGTTCCCATGGCCCGAGGGCTACACGGCATGGGCGGGAACCTGCTCTGACGCCGATCCCGCCAGCGAGCCCAGCTCCGGAACGCGAACCGCCACCGGCGCCCGGACGCCAGGACAGGTCGACACCGTCACGCTGACGCTTCGCCCGGTCAAGGTCGTCGCCTCCAACCCTGCAGTGTTGGCTCTCACCACCCTTCCTCGAGTGCAGGCGAGAAGCCTGGCCGCAGGTGGATGTCCCGGTGGTGACGGGCAGGTCGAGCTGGGCCGCCTGGGCGTGGACGAGATGGGGACCTGGCTGCTGCGCGCGTCCCTGCCGCCCGGTGGCTGGCAGCTGACGGTCGTCGACGAGACCGGCGCCGCGGTGGGAACGCCGCAGAACGTGACGCTGACGAACGACGGGGGCGAGGTGGCGTTCACATGAGCCGCTCGCTGTGGCACCGGCCGAGGCCGGCGGGCGACGCCGGCATGACGATGACGGAGCTGTCTGCCTCGATGCTGGTCCTCGGCATCGTGCTGTCGGCGGTGGCGACACTCGTCTACGGGGCTGGGCAGCTGACCTCCCGCAACGACGCCCGGCTGGACCAGGTCAACCAGGCACGACAGGCCATGGAAGCGATGTCGCGCACGCTGCGCACCGCCGTCCTGCCGTCCCAGCTGGGTGCGACCTGCAGCGCCGCGGCCATGGCCACTGACCCCAACTGTGCCAAGGCCGCCTTCGTGCAGGGAACGGCCAGCTCCGTCCAGTTCTTCGCCAACATCGACAACGAGAGCAACACGATCGGTCCGAGCAAGGTCAGCTACACGCTGAACAACGGAAGCCTCGTCGAGACCATCCAGCGACCGGACGCGCACGCAGCCAACGTCTACAGCTACAGCTACTGCGCGCCCGGGCCGACCTGTCCGGTACGCACGCGCACGCTGGCGCGGGGCGTGCGCTCCGACGCTGCCCTGTTCACCTACTACGACGCCGCCGCCGTCGCCCTCACACGCACTGTGCTCACTGCGGCGGACCTGGAGCGCGTGGACAGCATGGAGATCCGGGTCAGCGTGCAGCGCTCCGGCAAGGTGCAGGCCCGTCCTACCACCTTCGTGCAGCGTGTCGCGCTGCCCAACGCGGACGCCGTCGTCCGCTTCGAGACCACGTAGAGCGAGATCTCAGATGCTGAACCGCATGAGCAGGGACGACGACCGCGGCATCGCCATGGTCATGGTCGTCGTCTCGATGATGGTGCTGACGATGCTGGCAACGAGTGCCCTGGCCTACGCGCTGACGACGCAGAAGAGCTCTCGGCGGGACCAGGACTGGAACGCGGCGCTGGCTGCCGCGCAGGCCGGCGTCGAGGACTACATCGGCCACCTGAACCGGAGCGACGACTACGCGCGGGTCTGGGACTGCACGAACAAGGCGCAGCAGGGTCCGGCCGCGACCGGCAACACCTGCGGCTGGACCGCGAGCACGCCGCCGGCGTGGGTGCGCGTCGCCGGGGGCTCTGGCGCGGACTTCCACTACGACGTCGACCCTACGCGGCTCGCCGAGAACGGCACCATCCGCGTTGTCTCGACGGGAAGGTCGAAGGGGGTCACCCGCACGCTGGACGTGGCGGTCGGACGCGGCGGCTCGACAGATTTCCTCTACTACACCACCTACGAGCATGCCGACCCCGCGAACAGGGGTGTCTACGCCACTCCGCCCTCGAGCTCCTGGTGCAGCGGAGTCGACTCCGCGGGGCAGGAGGTCAAGCAGATCTACTGGTGGGCCGGCCGCAGCAGCGCGCAAGCGGGGTGCACGGAGATCCAGTTCGCAGCCGGAGACGTGCTCGACGGGCGGGTACACGTGAACGACACCCCCCTGATCGGTGGGGGCGCCACGTTCAAGGAGGGGCTCGAGACGTCGAACCCTGCGTGCAAGACCGCGGTCGCCTCCAACAACTACGCAGCGTGCCAGCGCGGAACCGGGGCACCGACCTACGGCGTCGCGCCGCGGTGGGCCGACGAGCTGTACCTGCAGGACAACTCCGCGCAGTTCGCGACGTTCCCGGGGTGCCAGTACACCGGGCCGACGCGGGTCGTGCTCAAGAGCAACGGGACGATGGACGTCTGGAGCAAGTGGAGCACCGGAGCGGCCGCCGTCGCAGCCGACTGCGGCGGGGCCGCGGTGACAACCGCCGCAGGCGCCACGAACGTGCCTGTCCCGGACGGCAAGGTGCTGTACGTCCGCAACGGTGGCGAGGCGCGCCAGTGCGCCGCCGGGGAGATTGGCGACGGCCTACCTCTGACGGGCGACACGACGATGCGCCTGGCGGACCAGTTCTGCAACATGGGCAACCTGTACATCGAGGGCACGCTCAAGGGACGCATGTCGGTCGCGGCCAACAACTCGATCGTCGTCACCGGCGACCTCCTGCTGGCCAGCGGCATCGACGGTGTGGACATGCTCGGCCTGGTCGCGGCGAACTCCGTCCAGGCGTTCCACCCGTGGATCGAGCGGGTGACGCAGAGCGGGGACTGCGTGAGCTGGCAGTGGACGCGCACGCAGCAGGTCGAGCTCGTGACGCCGAACATCACGGTTCCGGTGGGCCACCGGGTGGGTTGGGAGGACGGACGCTTCGACGACCCCCGCAACCCCACGGCTTGGACGTCTGGGCGGTGGATCACGAAGAGCACCAGCAGTCAGCAGTATCGCGGCTTGCGTCGGGAGGACGACGAGCTCCGGAACGGCAGCTGGCAGAACGAGAGCAGCAACCGGCGCTGGGTGCCCTCGACGTGGGTCAGGGGCAGTGACGGGCGCTTCAACCTGGTGAACGGCTCCTGGACCACGACCACCGACGCCGCCAAGTACTACCAGGGCGAGCAGTGGCAACGCGGCGCGTGCCTCCGCTACGAGAACCAGACCATCACCTACGGCGAGGCATCGGGCTGGCCACACCGCTCGGGCGGTCGGGCCACGGACATCCAGATCTACGGCTCCATCCAGACGCTGCAGCACAGCTTCTTCGTGCAGAACTACAACAAGGGCACGTCCCAGGGCAAGCTCTCGGTGTGGGGGTCGATCGCCCAGAAGTGGCGCGGCATCGTCGGGCAGACCGGTACGGGCTGCAGTCCATGCGGATACCTGAAGGACTACCGCTACGACAAGCGACTGAAGTACTCCTCGCCGCCGTACTTCCCGCAGTGGAGCAACGCGCAGTGGGGGGCCCGATACACCGGTGAGGTGTCGCCGCGCTACCGCAGCTGAGGGACGGCCTCGGCGGGATAGCGTCCGTGAATGCTCCTGATCGCCCTCTTGGCGCTACTCGGCCTGGTCGTCGGCTCGTTCCTGAACGTCGTCATCCATCGCGTTCCCCGCGGCGAGTCCGTCGTCAGCCCGCCCAGCGCCTGCCCCTCCTGCAACACCCCGATCCGGCCACGGGACAACATCCCCGTGGCCGGATGGCTTCTGCTGAAGGGGAAGTGCCGGGACTGCCAGGCGCCGATCAGCCCGCGCTACCCGCTGGTTGAAGCCGCCACGGCCGGACTCTTCGTGGTCATGGCGCTGCGCTTCGGCTTCGACTGGGTCCTGCCGGCCTACCTCTACCTCGCCGCGGTCGGGCTCGCCCTCGCGTTGATCGACCTCGACTGCAAGCGCCTGCCCGACGCGCTGACGCTGCCGAGCTACCCAGTGGCGGCAGTGCTGCTCGGGGCCGCGGCACTCGCGGACTCGAGCAGCGGGGACGTCGTCAAGGCACTTCTCGGCGGCGTCGCCATGTTCGCGCTCTACTTCGCGCTCTGCTTCGCCTACCCCGCCGGCATGGGGTTCGGCGACGTGAAGCTGGCGGGGGTGCTTGGCATGTACACCGGCTGGCTGGGGTGGAGCTCATGGGCAGTGGGGCTGTTCCTGGGCTTCTTCCTGGGCGGTGTGTTCGGGGTGGCGCTCATCGCCGTGAAGAAGGGTGGCCGCAAGACGGCAGTGCCCTTCGGTCCGTTCATGCTGCTGGGCGCGCTCGTCGCGATCCTCGTGGGACCCGAGCTGGCGCAGGGCTACGCCGACCTCACCGGGCTGTAGACCGAACGGCTCACGCAGAGTCACCCAGTTCCTCAAGGCCCAACCTCCTGCGGCCGATGCGTGTGAGGACACCGGACACGGATCCGGACCTCTGCGGCCGTTGCGCCGCTGCCTGAGGGGAACGCGCAGTGGCAGGAAGACCAGTAGTGGGCCTCGACATCGGGACCTCCGGCGTGAGGGCGGCCGAGCTCAGCCTGGGTAAGGGCGCGGCGACGCTCGAGCGTTTCGGCCAGGTGGCCCTGCCGCTCGGGGCCGTCCGCGACGGCGAAGTCGTCGACGTCGACACCGTCGCCGGCGCCATCAAGCAGCTGTGGGCCCAGGCCAAGTTCAGCAGCAAGAAGGTGGTCGTCGGCGTCGCCAACCAGAAGGTGGTCGTCCGGCAGGTCGACCTGCCGTGGCTGCCGATGAAGGAGCTGCGCCAGTCGCTCGCCTTCCAGGTGCAGGACTTCATCCCGATGCCGGTCGACCAGGCCATCCTGGACTTCCACCCGCTCGAGGAGTTCACCAATGACGCCGGCAGCCGCATGCTCCGGGTCCTGCTCGTCGCCGCCTCGCGCGACATGGTCGGCAATGCCATGGAGGCGGTGAGCAAGGCGGGCTTGACCCCGAGCATGGTCGACCTCACCAGCTTTGCCGTCCTTCGATCGCAGGTCTCCGGTGGAGCCGGCTTCGCCGTCGAGGCTGAGGCCCTCGTGGACGTCGGCGCCAGCGTCACCAACATCGTGGTCCACCAGGGCGGCGTTCCCCGCTTCGTGCGCATCCTGCTCATGGGCGGCGGCGACATCACTGACGCGGTCGCCGAGCGGCTCGGCGTTCCGGCCGACCAGGCCGAGTCGGTCAAGCAGAGCACCGGCCTCGCGCTGATCCCCGGCCAGGCCGAGCCTCACCCCGCCAACCGCGCGATCGAGTCCACCGGCGCTGCTTTCGTTGAAGAAGTGCGCGGGTCGCTGGACTACTACTCCGCGCAACCCGGCGCCGCCCGCATCGGGCGCGTCGTCCTGTCCGGGGGTGGTAGCCGGCTGTCCGGGCTGGTCGAGCGCCTCGGCGCAGCGACGCGACTGCCCGTCGACGTCGCGCATCCCATGACCGTTCTGAAGATCGGCAAGACCGGCCTGACTCCGGAGCAGCTCTCGTACGTCGAGCCCATGGTCACGGTTCCGGTCGGCCTCGCCTTGGGGGTGGCGTCGTGAGCGTCCTGTCGGACCTGCAGCAGCAGACGGCCCAGCCGGTCGGCACCGGCGTCGTCGTCCTGCCCAAGGTCAACCTGCTCCCTCCAGAGATCGCCGAGACCGCGCGGTTCCGCAGGATCCAGATGGGCCTTGCCGGCGGGGTGCTTGCCGCAGTCGGCGTGGTCACCCTGCTGTACGTGGGAGCCAGCAGCAACGTGAGCGAGGCCAACACCGAGCTGGAGGCGGCGACGGCTACGGGAAGCCAGCTCCAGGCAGAGTCGGCCAAGTACCAGGACGTGACCGCCGTGTATGCCAACGCAGCCGCCGCCGAGGCGATGCTGACGCAGGCGATGGGGGAGGAGGTGCGGTACTCCCAGTTCCTCAACGACCTGTCCTTCACGGTTCCCGAGAACGTGTGGGTCACCAATGTGAGCTTCGCCCAGTCCGCCGTCGCGCCCGTGCTCGGCTCGACAGAGCCCGGTATCGGCAGCGTGACCTTCTCCGGTGTCGGCTTCAAGCACGACGACGTGGCTGTCTGGCTGGAGTCCCTGGCCAGGCAGAAGGGCTACGCGAACCCCTACTTCTCGAGCTCGACCGAGGCGCTTGTCGGCACGCGCAAGACGGTGAACTTCACCTCTACCGTCACCATGACGCCGGACGCGTTGTCGAAGCGCTACACCGCTCCGGCCGGAGGCTGACATGGACAAGCTCAAGCAGTGGGTCGCGCTGACGCTCCTCGGATGCCTCGGGATCATGGTCGCAGGCTGGTTCCTGCTCGTCGCGCCCAAGCGCGGTGAGGCTGCCGAGGTCCGTGCCCAGGCCGATGCGCAGGAGTCGACGAACGCCGGCCTGCGCACCCAGCTCGAGGTTCTGAAGGCGCAGGCCAAGGACCTCCCCAAGAAGCAGGCAGACCTGGCTCGCGTGGCTGCCAAGATCCCGGACAACCCGGGCCTGCCCGCGCTTATCCGGGCTCTCACGGCCGCCAGCGCCTCGGCGGGGGTCCAGCTCACGTCGGTCACTCCTGGAACGCCTTCTGCCGTAGTCAGCACGGCCTTGACTGCCCCGGCGGCGACACCTGCGCAGCCGGCCGCGGCGGGCGCGACGACGACAAGCAGCAGCGGCTTGGCCGGCATCCCCCTGACGCTCTCGATCACGGGCGGCTACTTCGAGACCAGCCAGTTCCTGGCGAACCTCGAGAACCTGCCCCGGGCCCTGCGCGTGACCAATCTCGCAGTGGCGCCCGGTTCGGCTTCCACTGGCGGCGCCGCCGCCACGGCCAGCGACGGCCGCAGTGTGACCAGCACGATCACGGGCGCGGTCTACATGGCCTCCGCCCGCCCGGCCGCGGCACCGGTCAGCATCCCGAGCACCACCGACGGCGCAGCCAGCTAGGAGATGACGATGAGCGACTTCAACCCGTTCAGCGCCGCACCCGAGGAGGTCCCCGCACCGTCGGAGGTCGCCGATGAGGAGAGCGGCAGCCGCAAGACCCTCCTCCTGGTCGGTGCTCTCGCCGCTGTCGCAGTGGGTGCCGGAGCCTTCCTGTTCCTCGGAGGCGGTGACGAGGCGGAGGAGGACTTCACGCCGGTGGCGCGGGCGCCCCGCGCTGCGGCACCTGCGGCCAGCCCGGCTCCGCCGGCAGCGAAGCTTCCGGTGACGACGAAGGTCGCCCTTGGACGCAACCCCTTCCGGGCGCTCTACGTCCAGCCCGGAGCGGCCGCTGCGGCACCCGCTGGCGCTGGCACAACCACCACGACGGCAACCAGCCCGGGCACCGGCACGACCACGACGCCCATGGTCGTCGTGGACAGCAGCCAGGGCAACCCGCCGCCACAGAGCGGCGGCGGAAACACGACGCCGCCGCAGTCCGGTCTGCAGCAGCCTGCCCCACAGCAGCCGGCTCCCGCTCCCTCGGGGGACAGCACTGTCGCGCTCAAGGGCGTCGCTGCTGGCAAGGACGGCAAGAACCCGACCGGCACCTTCGTCTACGACGGTAAGGAGGTCGCCGGAGCCCCCGGTGACGTCATGGCCGGCAAGCTGCTGGTCCTCTCCCTGCAGCAGGACGCCACCGGCGGTTGGTTCGCCAACCTGCAGCTCGGTGACGGCTCGCCGTTCGAGGTGCACGAGCGACAGACGGTCGTCGTCCAGTAGGACACAGGTCAGGACGCGGCCCCGACTTCCGAGCCGGGGTCGCGTCGCTCTACGCCACTTCGCGGATCCGCGAACGCCGTGTATTTTGTTCTGCGTGACGCAGGACGACGAGCGCTTTGCCGCGGAGGTCCTGCGCGCGGCCCGCCGTAGGGCCGACATGAGCCAGCGGGCGCTGGCCTCGGCCGCTGGAGTTGCGCCGTCCGTTCTCTCGGCCTACGAGACGGGAGCCCGCCAGCCGTCGGCCAAGATGCTGGCCCGCCTCGTGCGGGCCGCGGGTGCCCGGCTGGCGGTCGTAGAGCGCGACAGCGACCGTCAGCGCCAGAAGGCCGTGCTCGAGCAGGTCGTCGGCATGGCTTCTGCGCTGCCGCGTCGGGATCCGGGACCACTGACGATCCCGCCTTTCCGGCAGCTTGCCTCGCGGGGGTGACCTCGCCGCTGCTCGTCCTCGAACGCGCTGTGCTGCTGCACCAGGCACTGGATGCCGTGGGCATCCCGCACGCCTTGGGCGGAGCGCTCGCGCTGGCCTATCACGTACAGGATCCCCGCGGAACCAACGACATCGACCTCAACGTGATGATCGACCCGCAGGCGCCCCAGCCGCTGTTCGACGCGTTGCCGCCGGATCTGCCATGGGCAGGGCGGGACCTGGCGGCAGTTCAGCGCGACGGACAGGTGCGGCTCTTCTGGCCGCACCCGGAGCCGCCGCTGCCCGCGATACCGGTGGACCTCTTCCTGCCGCAGGACGTCTTCCACGAGGTGGTGGCCGCACGGACGCAGCTCGTCCCGATGCTCGACACGATGGTGCCGATCATCAGCGCGACCGACCTGGCTATCTTCAAAGCGCTGTTCAGCCGGGCGAAGGACTGGGTCGACATCGAGGAGCTGCTGCGCTACGGCGGCGTTGACGCCAACGAGGTGACGCGGTGGCTGGTGGAGCTGGTGGGAGCCGAGGACCCGAGAATGTCGCGCCTCGCGACGGCGATGGAAGCTGCAAGCACGCCGTACGCGCAGGTCAGCACCGCAGAGCTCTTCCGGCGGAGGAAGCCTCGTCTGGGAGACTGATCCCATGTTGCGCTGGCTGACCGCAGGCGAGTCCCATGGGCCCGCCCTCATGGGCGTCATCGAGGCCGTCCCGGCCGGTGTCCGCCTCACCACCGACGACGTGGCGGACGAGCTGGCCCGCCGACGGCTCGGTCACGGTCGGGGTGCCCGGATGGCCTTCGAGCGCGACGAGGTCGAGTTCCTCGGCGGCGTGCGCCACGGCCTCACGCAGGGCGGACCGGTCGCCATCCGGGTCGGCAACACGGAGTGGCCGAAGTGGTCGACCGTCATGTCCGCGGACCCTGTCGACGAGGACGCCCTGAAGGACCTCGCCCGTAATGCGCCTCTCACGCGGCCACGGCCCGGTCACGCCGACCTCGTCGGGATGCAGAAGTACGGCTTTGACGACGCCCGTCCGGTCCTCGAGCGCGCCAGTGCACGCGAGACCGCGGCCCGGGTTGCGCTGGGTGCCGTCGCGAAGGCCTTCCTCAAGCAGTCGTACGGCATCGAGGTCCTCAGCCACGTCGTGAGCATCGGCGGCGCCGAGGTCGGCAACGTCGCGCTGCCGACACCGGCCGACCTCCCGACGATCGACGAGAGCCCGGTGCGCGTGTTCGACCACAGCGCCAGCGACCGCCTCGTCGAGGAGGTCGATGCCGCGAAGAAGGAGGGCGACACCCTTGGCGGCGTGGTGGAGGTGCTGGCGTATGGCCTGCCGCCCGGCCTCGGCAGCCACGTCCACTGGGACCGCCGCCTGGACAGCAAGCTGGCCGCCGCGCTCATGGGGATCCAGGCCATCAAGGGCGTCGAGGTGGGTGACGGCTTCCTGTCCGCGCGGCTGCGCGGCAGCCAGGTGATGGACGAGATCGTCCGCGGCCAGGACGGCCTCACCCGCAGCAAGGGCACGCTCGGCGGTACCGAGGGCGGCATGTCCAGCGGCGAGATCCTGCGGGTGCGGGCGGCCATGAAGCCCATCAGCACCGTTCCGCGCGCGCTGCGCACCATCGACACCACGACCGGCCAGGAAGCCGCGGCGCACCACCAGCGCAGCGATGTCTGCGCCGTGCCCGCGGCCGGTGTCGTGGCCGAGGCGATGGTCGCGCTCGTGCTGGCGGATGTGGCGCTGGAGAAGTTCGGCGGCGACTCGGTGGAAGAGACGCGCCGCAACTGCGAGAGCTACCTCAAGAACCTGCCCATCAAGTGAGTGGCCAGCAGGTGAAGCCGGTCGTCGTCCTCGTCGGCCCGCCCGGCGCCGGCAAGACCACCGTCGGCAGGCAGCTCGCCCTCGAGCTGCGCGTGACGTTTCGCGACAGCGACCAGGACATCGTGGCGGCCGCCGGCAAACCGATCAACGAGGTGTTCATCGACGACGGCGAGGTGCACTTCCGCGCGCTCGAGCGGGCAGCGGTCGAGCGCGCGCTGCGGGAGCACGACGGCGTCCTCAGCCTCGGCGGTGGGGCGGTCCTCAGCGAGCAGACCCGCACGCTGCTGAAGGACCACGTCGTCGCGCTGCTCGAGGTCGACCTCGGCAACGCCGCCAGCCGCGTCGGCATGAACCGCGACCGCCCCGTCCTGGCGCTGAACCCGCGCGCGCAGCTGAAGCTGCTGCTGGACCAGCGGATGCCGCTGTACCGCGAGGTCGCCCGCATCACCGTCGACACCAACGGTCGCAGCGCGCAGGCGGTCGTCGAGGAGCTGCGCGACGCACTAGCGTCCGGCGCATGAGCGAGCCCACCCGGATTCCCGTCCGCGGCACCAAGCCGTACGACGTGGTGGTCGGGCACGGGCTGCTGGGCGAGCTGGCAGGGATGGTCGAGAAGAGCCAGCGGGTGGCGGTCGTGCACCCGGAGGCGCTGACCGAGACAGCGGAGACCGTGCGCAAGGACCTGGAGGCGAACGGCCA
>JAOPWK010000324.1 GCA_025965735.1 Frankiales bacterium | reverse complement strand
TGGTGCCCTGCTGGACGTGGTCGGCGTCGCGGGTGCAGCTCTTGCCGCCCATGTTCCGGTGGCCGCAGAGCCCGGTGGGGGCCTCGACCGGCGCTGCCGCCTCCTTGCGCGGCGCGGGCCGCGCCTGGGTGGAGGCACGGGGCGCCGTGGCGGGCGCCCCCTTGCTGGCGGCGGCTTGGCGCGCTTCGCGCAGGGCTCTCATGGCGTCGACCTTGCTCATGCGCTGCTCACGAGGGACAGCCTAGGGAGCAGGTCCGTCACTCCGCGTCGCTCACGTCCGCGATCCGTGCACGGAGGTGCTCCAACGCCGCGTCGGCGTCCACCGCGAGCGCCGTCCCGTGGGCGCCGCCACCGAGGGTGATCCGGCGGCCGCGGACGAGCTCGTCGGCGACCACGGGCCAGGCGCGGGTGCTGCCGAAGGGCGTGATGGTGCCGCGCTCGTACCCCGTCACCTCCTTCGCGGTCGCGGCGTCCGGCATCGACATGCGGCTGACCCCGAGCAGGGCCCGCAGCTTGGGCCAGGAGATCTGCCGATCGCCCGGTACGAGCACGAACAGGAAGTCGTCCTCACCGCGGCGCACCACCAGCGTCTTGACCACGTCCGCCGGCTCGACGCCGCGTGCCTCGGCGGCCTCGGCGAGGCTCCGGACCGGCCCGTGCCGGAGCACCTCGTACTGCAGTCCGCTGCCCCGAACGGCGGCCAGGGCGGGGTTGTCGTCAGCGTCCACGAGGGCAGTCTGCCCCGCCGTGCACGGAAACCCGAGGGGGCGCAGACTGTTGTGCGAGACGGCGCTCCCCCTCTGACCCGCAGCGGTGCAGGCGCCCCGGCAGGAGGCCCGCATGCGGCACGACCGCTCGGTCCCGGAGGTCGCCGTGGTGACGGCGGCGCGGCTCAGCCACACCGACGACATCACCCTGCGGCAGCGCCGGTACGTCCTCACGCAGAGCGTCCGCATCGTCTGCGTCGTCGCCGCCGCGCTGCTGCCGGTCCCGCTGGTCTGGAAGGGCGTGTTCATGCTCGGCGCCGTTGCGCTGCCCTGGTTCGGCGTGGTCATGGCCAACGCCGGACCCACCGTCAGCCGGTCGAAGAAGACCGCCCTCGTGCAGCGCGCTCAGCCGCTGGGCCCGGTGCGCATCGCCATCGAGCCCGGCCGGGTCATCGACCAGGACTGAAGGCCTTCGCCGCGTGCGGTAGGACGAGGTGGTGGACCTCGTGGAGACCGACCCGGCGACGACCTGTTCGAGGCGTGGTGCGGCGTCTGGTCGGCGGCGAGCCTGTGCGAACGGCCGGACCAGCCGCCGCGTCCGGCGCAGGAGCACGTCGCCTTAGGCGAGCAGCTGCTCGGCTCAGGCGGCTCGCGCGACGGCACGCACCGGGCGGCGCTGCTGGACGGACGGGTGGTCGGCGCGCTGCGCGTCCTGCTGCCGCTGCGCGACAACACCGAGATGGCGGTCGTCGACCTGGCTGTCCGGCCGGAGTCGCGGCGCCGGGGGGTGGGCACCGCGCTGCACGACGAGGCGCTGCGACTCACCTCGTCGTACGGCCGGACTCGGCTCATCACCGAGGTGGACGAGCCGGGTGACGCGTCGCCGGGTCGGGCCTTCGCGCTGCGGCACGGCTGGACCTGCGACCTGCTGGAGACGCGCCGCGACCTGCTGCTGCCCGTCGACGAGCAGCGGCTGTCCGCCGTCGAAGCCGACGCCCGCGCGCACAGCGGGGGCTACTCGCTGGTGACCTGGCGCGACTGGACGCTGGACGCGCTGGTCGAGGACCGCGCGCTGCTCGAGCGCCGGATGACGACCGACGCGCCGCACGGCGACCTGCCGGTCGAGGAGGAGCACTGGGACGCCGAGCGGGTGCGGGAGTACGAGCAGCTGCACGTCGCGCGGGGCCGGACCGTCCTGTCCGCCGGCGCCGTCCGCGACGGGCGGCTGGTGGCTGGTGGCTGGTGGCGTTCACGGACCTGCAGGTGCCGCTCAACGCGCCCGAGCACGCCTACCAGGGCGGCACTCTCGTGCTGCGCGAGCACCGCGGCCACCGGCTGGGCGCGCTGGTGAAGGCGGCCGTGCTGCGCGACGTGGCGCGCCAGCTGCCGCAGGTGCGGCGCATCACGACCATCAACGAGGAGGGCAACGCGCCCATGGTCGCGGTGAACGAGTCGCTCGGCTTCCGGCCGGCCGGGCAGCTGTCCAACTGGTCTCGGCGCGTCTAGCTGCGGAGGTAGCTCGCGCCGTTGACGTCGAGCACTGCGCCGGTCGACCAGAAGGCCCGCTCGCTGGCGAGGAAGAGCACCGCAGCGGCGACCTCCTCCGGCGTCGCCACGCGACCGGCGGGGCTCTGCGCGCGCACCCCGTCGCCGCGCGGCCCGTCCAGCACGTGCCGCGCCATCTCCGTCTCCACGAAGCCTGGCAGGACGCTGCCGACGGCGACGCCGTGCGGTGCCAGCGCGAGCGCGAGCGACTGCCCCATCGCGGTGAGGCCGGCCTTGGCGGCCCCGTACGCGACCGCCGTGGGCTCGCCGCGGGAGGCGCCGCGCGAGCCGATGTTGACCACCCGTCCGGCTGCGCTCGCCCGAAGCGCCGGCAGCGCGCAGAAGGTGACGTTGGCCGGGCCCACCAGGTCCACGTCCACCGTGCGGCGCCAGTGCTCCTGCCACTGCGCGTAAGTGGCGGTCAACGGGTCCAGCTCGTCGTAGACGCCGGCGTTGTTCACGAGCACGTCCAGCCCGCCGAGCTCCTCGACCGCCTCGGTCACGAACTGCTCCACGGCTTGCGGGTCGGCCAGGTCCCCCGACACCGCCACGTGCGGCCCGCCCGGCAGGTCGATCTCGGTTCCTTTGGTGCTGTGCACCGCAACCCGGTCGCCCTGCGCGGCGAAGGCCTCGCACACAGCGCGGCCGATCCCGCGGGAGCCGCCGGTGACCAGGACGGCGCGGCTCATCTGCTGGTCACGGTCGAGTGCACGGTCTTCTCCTGGGGTCCGTCTGGCTCTGAACCGCCATGCTGCCAGCGCCGCTGCTGCGGTAGGCAGGCACGGTGCGAGCCGTCGTCCAGCGCGTCACCTCCGCCTCCGTCACCGTCGAGGGTGAGGTCGTCGGCAGCATCGGCGAGGGCTTGCTCGTCCTGCTCGGCATCACGCACGAGGACGGCCCGCCGCAGACCGACACGATGGCGCGCAAGCTGCACGAGCTGCGGCTGCTGCGCGACGAGCGCTCCTGCGCCGAGACCGGTGCCGGCTTGCTGGTCGTCAGCCAGTTCACCCTCTACGGCGACACCAAGAAGGGCCGGCGCCCGTCGTGGACCGGCGCCGCACCCGGTCCCGTTGCCGAGCCGCTGGTCGACGCCGTGGTCGCGGCCCTCCGAGCACGCGGTGCGGTGGTCGAGACCGGCCGCTTCGGCGCGCAGATGGAGGTAGCGCTGGTGAACGACGGCCCGTTCACCGTGCTGGTCGAGGTGTAGGCGGCGGCCGGGCCCCGGTCCCGCTGCGAGCATCAGTGGCCGGGAGCGCTGTGCGCTTCAGAACGGCGGCTCGTCGTCGAGCCACACCCGCTGGTCGGTGTCCAGCCGCTCAGCCGCCGGCAGCCACGGCCGAGGTCCGTCCTCGGCGGCCTCCAGCTGGTGCTGGTCCAGCGCGTGCAGCAGCCCGGCGTCCGGCAGCGTCGCGGGCAGGTCGGGCACGTCGTCGACCCCCGGCGGCGGCGCACTGTGGTGCGGCACCTCGATCACCTGCCCGGCGGGGCTGAACCAGATCGTGGACGTCGCCGTCTGCAGCGGCGTCCAACCGTAGTGCTTGAGCTGGTGGGTGCGCTGGGCACGGGCGCGCAGGTTCCAGGCAGCCGTCGGCCCGTGCGGGTGAGGGATGTCATGGTCGAGCTCGCAACGGTGCGCGGCGGTGCGGGTGCCGTTGGGGCCGTCGCAGAACCTGTCCCGCAGCGCGACGTACTCGCGCAGCGGCGGCGACGGGTCGTGCTGGTCCTCCACCCTGGAGGCGACCTCGCTGCTGTCCACAGGTTCGAGGACCATGGCGAGCAGCGCCTCGCGCACGCCGCCCGGTTCTGGTGGTGGTCGCACGTCGCGGTCGGCCACGTCCACGAGCTCGCCGGTCCCCCGGCGCGTGCACACCCGGCGCAGCTCGGCATCGACGAGAAGCTGCCGGCTCGTCGGGGCGCTGATCCAGCCGTAGCCGTCCAGCCAGCCGGGCTCGTTGCTGAGGCCGAGGGCGGTCTCGACGGGCACCGTGATGCTCGCCCGCACCGGCCGGCTCATCCGGCAGTCCGTGGAGGCGGCCTCCACGTGGTTCGCCCGCAGCCCGGCCGCGCCGACGCTCACGGTCGGCGATGAGCGCGGCTGGGTCACGGTGGCCGTGGCGGTAGTCGTCGCCGTGGTCGAGGCCGAGGTCGTGGCCTCGATCGCGTCGTCCGGCGCGTGGCGGCTGCACGGGTAGCTGCTCGTCGCCAGGTCGAAGCGCAGCTGCGCGAGCGTCCGCGGGTCGCCGGCCTGCTTCAACGACCTCGCGCGAGCATCGACCGTCTCGTACCAGCGGGTCACCGGCACGGCCGGTCCCTGCACCAGCACGAGCGCCTGGTCGTCAGCCAGCGGCTGCAGCCGGATGCTGCGGTCGGCGTTCTGCGCCGCGACGCGCAGCGCAGCCGCCTCAGGGTCGAGCCGCAGGGCGGCCCGCCGCACCTCCTGCACGATCCGCCACGCGGGCAGCCCCGCGACCCGCTCCGCCAGCTGTGCGTCGATGAGGCCGGCGAGCTCGTCGTCGTAGACGGCGACCTCGTCCACCAGCTTCCGCGCCCGAGCCACGGTGATCCCGCCGCTCTCCAGCAGCGCCATCGTCCGCCGCAGGCAGCCCGTCAACCGCTCCGCGGTCCGGATCTCCGAGGTTGCAGCCATGTCCGAGATCGAGCGCGCCACGGCGACCTCACGACGGAACGACGTCCATGGCGTCGCGCCTCGCTCGTCGAACGGGCACCGCGGCACCTGCGCCACCAGCCGAGCCAGCACCCGCATGTCCGCCGCGAAGCGCTGTGCTGCGGCGGCCGTCGACTCCCGCAGCGCCGCCAGGTCGAACTGGAAGTCCTCGCGCAGCCACGGGCACTCTGCTTCCAGAGCTCGCACGTCCGCCGCGGTGGCCATGCCCCATCGTACTCGAACACACGTTCGACGACAAGGGATGTGGAGGACGAATGCTGCTGCGCTGCAGGCGAGAACGCGGTGGCGAGCAGCCCCCGCCGTGATGCCGTGCGCTGGTGGAACAGGTGCACCGGCAGAAGGCTGCACCCGTTGAGAGTGCAGCGGCGCACGGCTGCACCGCGATCCGCTCGGGGACCTGGCCGCCGCTGGACGCGTGGACGGCTGACGCATGAATCGGCCAGTCGCGGGGCGCGTGGACAGTCGACGGACGGACGAACCGGCGGGCGTACGAACGCGGCGACGCGACCGACAGGCGGTCGCCTCCACGGGCGCGGCTGCGGCCGCAAGAAGCGGGTGGACCCGCAGATCTTCAGCCCTTGGCTGCCTTTGCTGCCGCCTTCACCGACTGCTTGTACGCCCGCACCTGCAGCAGCGTCTGCGGGCTGGTCACGTCCGCGACCGACCGCAGCGCCCCGTCCTCGCCGTACGCCCCCGCCGCCTCGCGCCAGCCGCGCGGCCGCACGCCGCGCTGCTTGCCCAGCAGCGCCAGGAAGATCTGCGCCTTCTGCTTCCCGAACCCGGGCAGCGCCTCGAGCCGCGCCAGCACCTCGGCGCCGTCGGCAGCCCCTTCCCACACGCCCTCCGCGCGACCGTCGTACTGCTCCACCAGCGCCCCGCACAGGTCCTGCAGCCGCTTCGCCATCGAGCCCGGGAACCGGTGCACCGCAGGCGGAGTGGCGACCAGCTCGGCGAAGGCGACCGGGTCGTACGACGCGATGGTCGCCGCGTCGAGCGAGCCCAACCGGGTCAGCAGCACGTGCGGGCCCTTGAACGCCTTCTCCATCGGGATCTGCTGGTCGAGCAGCATCCCGAGCAGCAGCGCCAGCGGGTCGGACGAGAGCAGGGCATCGGCGTCGGGGTCCTGCGACAGGTGCAGAGTCATGAGCGCATCGTGCCGCCCCAGCCCCACGCGTACCAGCCCACGGAGCGGTGGGCCTACGGTGTGCCCCGTGGACGTGATCCTGCGGAACAACGTCAGCGTGACCGGCCGTGCCGACGCGCCCCCGATGGTGTTCGCGCACGGGTTCGGCTGCGACAAGGGCATGTGGCGCTACGTCGCGCCCGCCTTCGAGGACACCCACCGCGTCGTGCTGTTCGACCACGTCGGGGCCGGCGCCTCCGACCTCTCCGCGTACGACCCGGCCCGCTACGGCCGGCTGCAGGGCTACGCGCAGGACCTCGTCGAGATCGTGGAGGCGCTGGACCTGCCGCCGGTCGTGTTCGTCGGGCACTCGGTCAGCGCCATGATCGGCGTGCTCGCCGCGGCAGACCGGCCGGACCTGTTCGAGCGCCTGGTGCTCGTCGGGCCGAGCCCGCGCTACATCGACGACGAGGGCTACCGCGGCGGCTTCGGGCAGGACGAGATCGACGAGCTGCTCGAGACGATGGACGGCAACTACCTGGGCTGGTCCCAGCACATCGCGCCGGTCATCATGGGTGTCCAGGACCGCCCTGAGCTGGGCGAGGAGCTCAGCGGGAGCTTCTGCCGCACCGACCCGACCATCGCCCGCCGCTTCGCCCGGACGACGTTCCTGTCCGACAACCGGGCCGACCTGGCCCGCGTCACGACGCCGTCGCTCGTCGTGCAGTGCCGCGACGACGTCATCGCCCCCGTCGAGGTCGGGCAGTACGTCCAGGCGCACCTGCCGGACAGCGAGCTGGTCATGCTCGACGTCACCGGGCACTGCCCGAACCTCAGCGCGCCGGACCAGCTGACCGCGGCGATGACGGCCTACCTCGCCGCGTGAGCCGCGTGAGCCCGTCGTCCGTCGACGGGTGGGAGACCGCTCCCTGCGCCCTGCTGACGCTCCGCGCCGACGGCACCGTGCTGGAAGCGAACGCGCTGCTGCGCGAGTGGGCCGGCCGTACGCCTGAGGAGCTCGCCGGCCTCCGCTTCAGCGACCTGCTGTCCGTCGGCGGGCGCATCTTCTGGGAGACGCACCTCTCGCCGCTGCTGCACGTCGACGGCCGCGTCGAGGAGGTCGCGCTCGAGCTGCGCTCCCCCACCGGCCGCACGCCGGTCCTCATGACGGCGGTGGTCCAGCAGCCGGACGGCCAGGTGCAGGTGGCGCTGTCCGGTGCGCGCGAGCGGTCGCGCTACGAGCGCGAGCTGGTCGCCGCCCGCACCGCCGCGGAGCGCTCGGCGCAGCAGGTCACCGCGCTGCAGGAGGTCACCGCCGCGCTCTCCGGTGCCGTCGGCGTCGATGCCCTGACCGACGTGCTGCTGACGGCGTCGACCGGGCCGCTCGGCGCCTCCGCCGGCACGCTCTGGCTGTCCGGACCCGGAGGTCTGGAAGCGGTGGGGTCCGCCGGCGAGACGGGCGCCGCCCTGCCGGAGGCCGGGGTCCTGCTGCACGAGCGCGCTCCCGTGCCGGACGCCGGACGCGTCGTCGTCCCGCTGCACGGATCTGCCGCCCTGCAAGGCGTTCTCAGCCTCGTCGCACCCGAGGGAGGTGGCGACGACCCGCTCGACCTCGAGGTCCTCACCGCGGTTGGACAGCAGGCCGGCCTCGCCCTCGACCGCGCGCACCTCTACGAGCAGAGCGCCAGCGTCGCCCACGAGCTGCAGCGCTCCCTGCTCGCCGGGGCGCCGCCCGTCGACGGCCGCTTCTCCGTCGCCACCGTCTACCGCCCCGGCGTCGAGATGCTCGAGGTCGGCGGCGACTGGTACGACGTCTTCCTCGCCGAGGAGGGCGTGCTGTCGGTCGTCGTCGGCGACGTCGTCGGCCGCGGCCTCGGCGCGGCCACCGCGATGGGCCAGCTGCGCAGCGCTGTGCGCGCCGTCGCGGGTCCGGGTGTCGGCCCGGCCCGCCTGCTGTCGCGCCTGGACCGCTTCGTCGAGCAGGTCGAGGCAGCCGGCATGGCGACGCTGGCGTACGCCGAGCTCGACCTGGCCACCGGGCTGCTCCGGTACGCGTGCGCCGGGCACCCCCCGCCCGTGCTGCTGCCGGCCGACGGCGAGCCCTCGCTCGTCTGGGACGGCCGCTCCACGCCGCTCGGCGCGTTCGTCCACCCGCAGGAGCGCAGCGAGGCGAGCCTGCAGCTGTCGCCCGGCGACCGCCTCCTGCTCTACACCGACGGCCTCGTGGAGCGGCGGGACCGCTCGCTCGACGAGGGCCTCGAGCTGCTGTCCCAGGCGGCCGCACAGGTCGCCGCCGCGCCGCTCGGCGAGGCCGTGCGGACCCTGACGAGCAGGCTGCTCGTCGACGAGCGCGGCCGGGACGACGTCTGCGTGCTGCTGCTGTCCTGGGCCGCGAACGCCTTCGAGCGCGACCTGTCCGCCGACCTGTCCGGGCTCGCCGGCATCCGCGCCGAGCTGGGCAGCTGGCTGTCCCAGCGCGGCGCCGACGAGGTCACCCGTCAGGAGCTCGTGCTCGCCGCCTCCGAGGCGGTCGCCAACGCCGCGGAGCACGGCAGCGGCCGGCGCTCGGCCGAGCGCGTGACGCTGCAGGCCCGCGTGGTCGCGCGTACCGACGGTCCGGCAGACGTGGTCCTGCAGGTGCGGGACCACGGGCGGTGGCGCACGCCGACGGCGTCCGAGGAGCGGGGCCGCGGCCTCACGATCATCGGAGCGCTGGTGGACGACGTCGTCGTCGAGGCCGGCGAGGGCACGACGGTGGTGCTGCGCAAGCAGCTGCGAAGGGCGACGGCATGACGGTGCAGCAGCTGCCCGACGACGACGGCGTGCGCGTCCTGCGCGCCGAGGGCGAGCTCGACATCCTCACCGCGCCGCCCATCCTCGAGGAGGCGGCGGCGCTGGTGCACGGCGCGCGCGGCGTCGTGCTGGACCTGTCGGCCGTGGCCTTCTGCGACAGCTCCGGGGTGCGGCTCGTGGACCGCCTCAGCCGCGAGGCGTCGCGCGCCGGCTCGCGGTTCCGCGTCGTCGCCCCCACCGGCACCCCGTCGAGGCGGGTCCTGGAGCTGGTCGGCCTCGCCGCGCTGCTGGCCGACGAGGACCTGCCGCGCGCCCTGGCCGCCGTCCGCGCCTAGCGGGCGTTCACCGCGGCGTCCCCTGCTGGTTGCGCACGCGCCGTACCGTCCTGACCCGTGATGAGCAGCGAGGTCCCGCACGCCGGCGTGCCGCGCCACCTGGCCCGGCACATGACGATCGCCGAGCAGCAGGACTGGATCGCGGCCTACCTGCGCCGGCACCCCGTCAGCCGTCGCGCGGCCCTCAAGGGCGGTGGCGCTGCCCTCGCGGCGCTGGCCCTCAGCACGGACCCGTTCGCCCGGTCGCTCTCCCGCGCCTACGCCGCCGACGGCGCCAGCGTCGTGGGGCGGCGCCTCAGCTACGGCGACGACCCGCGCACCTCGATGCGCCTCGGCGGCGAGCTCAGCGGTGCGCCGCCCGCGGGTCAGATCGTGGCCGACCTCGGACGCGACACGTCGTACGGCACGAAGGTGCCCGTGGAGGTGCGGCGCCTGCTCTCGCAGATCCCGTCGGTCGGCCCCGTCGTCACCGGCGCCGAGCAGTTCTTCGTGCACGCCGACCTGGACGGGCTCGCGCCCGGGCAGACCTACCACTACCGCTTCCGCCTGCCCGACGGCACGGTCACCCCGGACGCCACCTTCACCACCGCGCCGCGGCGCGACCGGGTCGCGGATCCGTTCACCTTCACCGCGCTCGGCGACCACGGCACCGACGTGCGGCACCCGCGGTCCGGCCACGACGTCACCAACCACTACGACGCTGACGACACCCGGCGCGCCGCCCGCCCGGCGTCCGCGCTGGTCGACCGGATAGCCGCGCAGAAGCCGGCGTTCCACCTGCTGGCCGGCGACATCTGCTACGCCGACCCGCAGGGCATCGGCGCACCGGAGACCTACAGCACGCAGCTGCCGGCGACCAACGACTACGACCCGTTCGCCTGGTCGGTCTACTTCGCGATGATCGAGCGCAGCGCCTCGACCACGCCGTGGATGTTCACGACCGGCAACCACGACCTGGAGGCGATGTACGGGACGCCGCAGAACGTGCCGCCGATCGCCGACACGCAGCACGGCTACGGCGGGCACCTCGTCCGGCTCGACCTGCCGACCAACGGCCCGAGCGGCTGCCCGTCGGTCTACACGTTCGCGCACGGCAACGTCGCGGTGCTCAGCCTGGACGCCAACGACCTCACTGCCGAGATCCCGGCCAACACCGGCTACAGCGGCGGCCGCCAGGTGGCGTGGCTGGACCAGCAGCTGGCCGCCTACCGCGCCGACCCGACGGTCGACTTCATCGTCGCCTTCTTCCACCACTGCGCGTTCTCGACCAGCAAGACGCACGCCTCCGACGGCGGGGTCCGCGACGCGCTCGCCCCGCTGTTCGACAAGCACTCCGTCGACCTCGTGGTGCAGGGGCACAACCACCAGTACGAGCGGACGAACCCGATCCGCGGCGGCGTCTCCACCCGGCAGGCGCCGGACCGCTCGACGGTCCGTCCGGCTACCGACGGCACGACGTACGTCCTGGCCGGCTCGGGCGGCCGCGGGCGGTACCCCTTCCAGCCCGGCAGCCTCGAGCGCTACCGCGGCGACGGCATCCCGGACAGCACCGCCGGCGCCGGCACCGAGGTGGTGAACAGCTACGTCTGGCGCGGTCCCGGTGTCGACACCGACCCGCTGCGCAACCCGCTGACGCAGGAGCCGGAGACCGTGGACTGGTCGCAGGCCCGCTACGACAACTACGCCGTGCTCGCCGTCGACGTGGTCCCGGCCGGGCCCGGGCAGCGCACCACGATGACGCTGCGCGCCGTCACCGACACCGGCGTGGAGATCGACCGGGTCGTCCTCGAGCGACGGGCGCGCGGGCTGGTCACCGCCGCTCCGCCGGTCGTGGTCGCCCCGGCACCGCCGGAGCCGGTGGGACAGCAGCTGCCCGCCACCGGGGCCGAGACCGCGGCCGCGGCCGCGCTGACCGGCCTGGGGCTGCTGGCCGGAGCGGCCGTCGCGCACCGGGTGGCGTCGGACCGGGCTTGACCTCAGCCGGTGCCTGTGGGCACATGGGGTCCCCCAGCGTCAGGACCCCATGAAGCTCACCGACGACGCCGCCAGCATGATCAACGAGCTGGTCGCCGCGCAGGACCTGCCGGACGGCGCGGGCCTGCGGATCGCCCAGCGGGACGACCACGGCGCCCTCGCGATGGGCCTGGCCGACGCGCCCGGTCCGGACGACGCGGTGGTCGTGGAGCAGGACGCCAGCGTCTTCCTCGGGCCGATCGCCCAGCAGCGCCTGGACGGGGAGGTGCTGGACGCGCGGCAGGGCGAGCTCGGCCCGGCCTTCTTCGTCCGCCCCTAGCTATTCGAGCGGCTGCACCGGGATCCGGTCCTCGCGGCGGCGCGCCAGCGTGATGCCGCCGCTGGCCAGGCTGACCAGCACCAGCGCCACCACCTCGCGAACGCCCAGCTCCTCCCCCAGCACCACCAGGCCGGCGACCGCGGCGGCGGCCGGCTCCAGCGACATGAGGATCCCGAACACCTGCGTGGGGATCCGGCGCAGCGCCGCGAGCTCGAGGCCGTACGAGATGACCGACGACATGAGCGCCACGCCGAGGGCGGCGAGCAGCAGCACGGGCCGCTCGACCACGGCCGAGGCGCCGGACAGGCCGAACGGCAGCACGAGCAGCGCCGCGAAGGCCAGCGCCACGGCCAGCCCGTCCGTCCCGGGCAGCACCTGCCCCACCCGGGCGCTGGCCACGATGTAGGCCGCCCAGAACAGCCCGGCGACGAAGGCCAGCAGCAGCCCGGACAGCGGCGCGCCGGAGCTGCTGTCCAGGCCGAGCAGCGCCACGCCGCCGGCTGCGAGCGCCGCCCACAGCAGGTCGACGGCTCGCCGGGTCTGCACGAGGGCCAGCAGCAGCGGCCCGAGGAACTCCACCGTCACCGCCACCCCCAGCGGCACCGTGCGCAGCGAGAGGTAGAAGACCAGGTTCATGCCGGCCATGGCGCCGCCGAGCAGCAGCGCGGCCTGCCACGAGGCGCGCGACCAGGAGCGCACCTTCGGCCGCAGCACGGCCAGCAGCAGCGCGGCAGCCAGGCCCAGCCGGAGCAGCGTGACGCCGGCGGCGCCCAGGTCGTCGAACAGCTGCTTGGCCAGCGAGCTGCCGACCTGCACGGAGACGATCGCGGTGAGGACGAGCAGCGGGGCCGGCACGCGCTCGGTCGCCGACACGCCGCACGACGCTAGCCGCTACCTGCACCCCGCGTGCACGACGTGCGAGCACCTGGGCAGGAGATGTCACAACGGCGGCGAAACACGGCTGCATGACGTCCTCCTCCCGTCGCCCCGGCAGCCTGCGCGCCCTGCTGGCCGTCGCCACGCTGGCCCTCACCACCGCCGGTGCCGGGGCGTTCGCCGCGTCCGCTCCCGCCAAGGACCCGGCGACGCCGGCGCTCACCGTGCCGTTCGCGCTGGTGAAGGACCGCCCTGTGGACCAGCGGCTCGCGCAGCCCGAGGACCGCTACGCCGTGGCCGGCGGCTGCTACACGATCGAGGCGCCGGGCCAGGGCTACGTCGTCGAGGACGCCTCCGGCGGCTTCAGCGTCCGCAAGGACGGCACGCCCGAGCCGTTCCACTTCCAGCCGACCCGCCTCGGCGAGTACCTGCTGGCCACCAACGAGGGACGCGACACCGCGCACGCCGGCGCGACCTGGGACGAGCGCGGCTACCTGGCCGCCGGCACGACGCTCGGCCTCCTCCCCGGCAGCGGCGTCACCAAGGCGACCGCCCCCAGCGAGGACGCCGAGTGGCGGCTGACCGAGGTGGCGTCCAAGGCCAAGCCGAAGAAGGGCGGCAAGCCCGTGCCCGCCGGGTACCTGCTGACCTCCCCCGCGCGCGGTGCTGAGCTGACCGTCCAGGACGGCGCGATCAGCCTCGGCGCCAAGGGCACCCCGCTGACGCTGCGCCACGTCGCCGACGACAAGGCCGGTGACGCGGACCTGAACGGCACCGCCTGCGCCAGCTGGCCCGAGGTCGACACCGACGCGATCGGCCGCCCGGCGCCCGCCGCGGACCCCGCCGCCCCGGTCCAGGGCTTCTTCGAGGCGCACGTGCACGGCATGGCCTTCGAGTTCCTCGGCGGCGAGCTGCGCTGCGGGCGGCCGTGGCACGAGTACGGCGTCGAGTACGCCCTCGGCAACTGCAACGAGGAGAAGAACCCGATCAACGGCCTGCTCGAGGTGCCGCTCGGCGGGCAGTCGCCGGAGTACGCCGCGAGCTACGACCCGCAGGGCTGGCCGACGTTCAACAGCTGGCCGCGCAACCGCACGCTGACCCACGAGCAGTACTACTGGCGCTGGCTGGAGCGGGCCTACCTCGGCGGGCTCCGCCTGACGACCAACCTGCTCGTCGACAACGAGGCGCTCTGCAAGCTCTACCCGGTCAAGAAGAACTCCTGCAACGAGATGGACGGAGTCCGCCTGCAGGCGCAGCGGCTGTTCGAGCTGCAGGACTACATCGACGCGCAGTACGGCGGTCCCGGCGAGGGCTGGCTGCGCATCGTCACCAGCCCGGCGCAGGCCCGCCAGGTCATCAACGCCGGCCGCATGGCCGTCGTGCTCGGCATCGAGATCTCCGCGCTGTTCGACTGCACGGAGGTCGCCGACCAGCCGCAGTGCACCAAGGCGCAGATCGACGAGCGCCTGCAGGAGGTCTACGACATGGGCGTCCGGCAGATGGAGCTGGTGAACAAGTTCGACAACGCGCTGTCCGGCGTCACGGGTGACGGCGGCACCACCGGCGTCATCGTCAACAACGGCAACCGCGACGTGACCGGCCACTGGTGGGACATGCGCACCTGCAACGGCGAGGCCGTGCCGCACGACCACGGCGACAAGGAGGTCGGGGACCAGCACGACAAGACGCAGCTGAGCCCGACCGACGTGACCTCGCAGGCGCCGGTGGAGGGCGTCGACGCGCTCGCCGGCCGCGTGATCAACGAGTTCGGCGGGGTGACCAAGGGCCTGGTGGCGCCCGTCTACCCGCAGGGCCCGCACTGCAACAGCCGCGGGCTGACCGAGCTCGGCAAGCACCTGATCCGCAGCATGATCAGCAAGGGGATGGTCTTCGACCCGGACCACATGAGCGCCTCCGCGCAGGACGCCGCGCTGGATCTCATCGAGGGCGAGATCGTCCCGGCCGAGCTCAAGAAGGCCGCCAAGGAGCGCCGCGCGCCGGTCCTGCCGGCCGTCCTCTCCAGCCACAGCTGGGGCAACGAGGTCATCTACCAGCGCATCTACGAGCAGCAGGGCGTCGTCGCGCCGCGCACCGACGACGCGGCCGGCTTCGCCCAGCGCTGGCAGCAGCTGCGTAGCTACGCCAAGGCGCAGGCTCCGGCCGGCTACGACTTCGGCATGGGCTACGGCGCCGACACCAACGGCCTGGGCGGCCAGCCCGGCCCGCGCAGCGACGCGAAGAACAAGCTCGACTACGCGAACGGCTTCGAGGCGCCGATCGGCGGCGTGCTGCTCAAGCAGCAGAGCAGCGGCCTGCGCACCTTCGACATCAACGTCGAGGGCGTGTCCCAGTACGGCATGTTCGCCGACTGGTTCCGCGAGGTGCGGATCGCGGCCGACGAGAGGAAGCCCGGCGCCGGCGACGAGATCACCCGCGACATGCTCAACGGCTCCGAGACCTACCTCGGCATCTGGGAGCGCGCGGTCTACGGCGGCGGCGCCTGCGTGAAGGACGGCTCCACGCTGCAGGTCAACGACCTGCACGCCGCGCTCGGCCTCAACCTCGAGGGCTTCCTGGACGCCGTGGGCCAGCCTGCCGACCGCACCGGCTCGGCGTACACCTACTGCGCCGAGGGCGACGACGGCACCGAGGTCGTCGATGTGGTCTTCGACGACGCCGGCAAGGCGGTCGACGTCCGCGCGACGACCAGCGACGTGCAGCCGGTGGGCGAGGCCGGCCACGACCACGGGACGCACCCGCACCTGCCGGTCGGCGTCCCCGCGGACGGCGACCTGGCGCTGGGCATGATGCTCGTGCTCGGCCTCACCGGCCTCGGCGCCGGCACGCTGAGCGGCCGCTACCGCCTGGCCTGAGCCGCGCTAGGTTGCCCCCCCGTTGCACTCTCAGGAGGCCTTCTCGTGCAGCAGCTCACCGGACTCGACGCGGCGTTCCTCGCGATGGAGACGTCGTCGGTCTACGGGCACGTCGGCAGCGTCTGCGTCATCGACCCTTCGACCGCGCCGGAGCCGCTGACGCTGGAGCGCCTGCAGACGCTGATCAGCCAGCGGCTGCACCTCGTACCACCCTTCCGCCGCCGGCTTGCGGAGGTGCCGTTCGGGTTCGACCAGCCGTACTGGATCGAGGACCCGGACTTCGACATCGAGTTCCACGTCCGCGAACTGGCGCTGCCGGCGCCCGGTGACGACAAGCAGCTGGCCGAGCAGGCCGCGCGCCTGCACGCCCGGCAGCTCGACCGGCGGCGGCCGCTGTGGGAGCTCTACCTGATCTCCGGCCTGTCCGGCGGCCGGATGGCGATCTACACGAAGGTGCACCACGCGGCGATCGACGGGGTCTCCGGCAACGACATCCTGGCCGCCGTCCTGGACCTCACGCCCGAGGGGCGCGACCTCGGCGACGTGCCGGACTGGCAGTGCGACAAGGTGCCCGGCTCGATCCCCCTGCTCGCCCGCAGCGTGATGTCGCTGGCCTACCAGCCGGTGCGCGCCGCGCGGGTCGGCGCCTCGGTCGTCCGGTCGCTGCCCGGCCTCGCCGTCAGCCCCGGTCGCCCCAAGCTGCCGGTGGTGGACCGCTTCCTGCCCCGCCGCGGCGAGAGCGCGGTGCTGTCGCAGACCGGCCTGCGCGCCCCCCGTACGCCGTTCAACCGGCCGGTCGGCCCGCACCGCCGCTGGGCCTTCTGCACCGTCCCGCTCGCCGACGTCAAGGCGGTGAAGAAGGCCGGCGGCGCCACTGTCAACGACGTCGTCATGGCGCTGTGCGCCGGTGCGCTGCGCCGCTGGCTGGTCGACCACGGCGCGCTGCCCGACGGCCCGCTCGTCGCCGCCGTCCCGGTCTCGGTCCGCAGCGAGGAGGAGAAGGGCAAGGGCGGCAACCGCGTCTCGACGATGACCGCCCCCCTGCCGACCCACCTGGGCGAGGCCGACGAGCGGCTCGTGCACTGCCACGAGGCGATGCGCGCCGCGAAGGAGCAGCACGGCGCGCTGCCGGCCGACCTGCTGTCCGACGTCACGCAGTTCGCCATGCCTGCGCTGGCCGGTCAGGCCGCGCGCATGGCCGCGCGGCTGCGGCTGGTCGAGTGGCTGAGCCCGTTCAACCTCATCATCTCGAACGTCCCCGGCCCGAACATCCCGCTCTACTACGCCGGCGCGCGGCTGGTCTCGTACTACCCGCTGTCCGCCATCGCCGACGGCCAGGGCCTGAACATCACGGTGATGTCGTACGAGGACGGCATGCACTTCGGCCTCATCGCCGACCGCGACCTGGTGCCCGACCTGGACCGGCTGGCCGGCTACCTCGTCGACGAGCTGGACGAGCTCAAGAAGGCCATGTCCGTCGCCTGACACGCTGGGGCGCGTGAGCCCTCCTGTCCTGCAGGTCCTGCTGGCGGCGGTGCTGTTCGGCACCACCGGCACCGCCCAGGCGCTCGGCCCGGACAGCACGACGCCCCTCGGCGTCGGCGCGGTGCGGCTCGCCGTGGGCGGGCTCGCGCTGCTGCTCGTCCTGCCCCTGCTCGGCGCCCGGCCGGCGGACGCGGTGCGGCTCTGGCGGACCGGCCCGGGCCTGGCCGCGGGAGCGTGCACCGCGCTGTACCAGCTGTCCTTCTTCGCCGGCGTCGAGCGGGCCGGCGTCGCGCTGGGGACGCTGGTGGCGATCGGCAGCGGCCCCGTCTTCGCCGGGCTGCTCGGCGCCGTGCTGCTGCGCGAGCGGCCCGAGCGCACCTGGGTCTTCGCGACCGCGCTCTGCGTCGGCGGGCTGGCGCTGCTGTCCGGCACGGGCGACGCGGTCGACCTGCTGGGCGTCCTGCTCGCGCTGCTGGCCGGCCTCGGCTACGCCGGCTACACGGTGGCCGCCAAGCGCCTGATGACCGGCGGCGCTGCATCCGCACCCGTGATGGCGTCGGCGTTCTCCCTGGGCGGACTGCTGCTGCTGCCCGTGCTCGCCACCCAGCCGCTCGACTGGCTGGCCTCCCCCGACGGCGTCGCCCTCGCCGGCTACCTCGGCCTGGTGACGACGACGGCGGCGTACGTCCTGTTCGGCCGCGGGCTGGCGGTCCTGCCGGCCGGGCCGGTCACGACGCTGGTGCTGGCCGAGCCGCTGGTCGCGACGGCGCTCGGGGTGGGGCTGCTCGACGAGCGGCTCGGGGCGGCCGGGGTCGTCGGAGCCGGCCTGGTCCTCGCGGGGCTGGTGCTGCAGGGGGTGGCGTCGGGTCGCAGCCCGGCGCAGAGGGAAGACTGACCCCGTGCCTCCCGCCAGCTCGCTCGATGTCGACCTGCCCGTCGTCCTGCTGTCCCACCGCGGACCCGTCTCCTTCGCCCGTGACGCCGCCACCGGCGAGCGCACCGCCAGCCGCGGCGCCGGAGGGCTGGTCACCGCGCTGTCCGGGCTGGCCGGCCACCTCGACCAGGCCGTGTGGGTCTGCGTCGCTGCCGGTGACGAGGACGGGGCGGTCGCGGACGAGGCCGGCGGCGCCCCGCTGCGGCTCGCGCTCGACGGCGAGCCGC
>JAOPWK010000120.1 GCA_025965735.1 Frankiales bacterium | reverse complement strand
GGCATGTCCGGGTAGAAGTAGTTCTTCCGGGCGAACCGGCACCAGGTGGCGATCTGGCAGTGCAGCGCCAGCCCGATCCGGATCGTCGACTCGATGGCCTACTCGTTGACGACCGGGAGCGCCACGGGCAGGCCGAGGCACTACGGGCAGGTCTGGGTGTTGGGCTCGGCGCCGAAGACGGTCGCGCAGCCGCAGAACATCTTGCTGGCTGTCCCGAGCTCGACGTGCGTCTCGAGCCCGATGACGGGGTCGAACTCCTTCAGGTCGCTCTCGTAGGTCATGCGTGCTCCCAGGTCAGCGGGGTGGAGGCGAACGGCCGGGCCGCCTCGAAGGCGCCGCCGACGAGGTAGAGCAGGTCGTCGCGCTGCACGGGCGCCATGACCTGCAGACCGACCGGGAGGCCCTCGGACAGGCCCGCCGGCACCGACATCGCCGGGCCGCCGTAGAGGTTGGACGGGATCGTCGCGAGGTCCTGGCGGTACATCGCCAGCGGGTCGTCGAGCTTGGCGCCCAGCGGGAAGGCGACCCCCGGGGAGGCCGGCGACACCAGCACGTCGACGCTCTCGAAGGCGGCCGTGAAGTCGCGCGTGATGAGGGTGCGGACCTTCTGCGCCTGGCCGTAGTAGGCGTCGTAGTAGCCGCTCGACAACGCGTAGGTGCCGAGGACGATCCGGCGCTTGACCTCGGCGCCGAAGCCGGCCGCGCGGGTGATCGACATGACCTCCTCGAGGGAGTGCACGCCGTCGTCCCCGACCCGCTGGCCGTAGCGGACGCTGTCGAAGCGGGCCAGGTTGCTCGACGCCTCGGACGGCGCGATCAGGTAGTAGGCCGGCAGGGCGTACGCGAAGTGCGGGCAGCTGACCTCGGTGACCGTGGCGCCGAGCTCCTGCAGCAGCGCCACGGCCTCGTCGAAGCGCTCCTGCACACCGGTCTCGTAGCCCTCGCCGGACAGCTCCTTGACGACGCCGACCCGCAGACCGGCGACGTCGGCCTTGCGGGCGGCCGCGACGACGGGCGGGACCGGCGCGTCGATGGAGGTGCTGTCGCGCGGGTCGTGGCCGGCCATCGCCTCGTGCAGCAGGGCCGCGTCGAGCACGGTGCGGGCGCACGGGCCGGCCTGGTCGAGCGAGCTCGAGAAGGCCACCAGCCCGTACCGCGAGACGCCGCCGTAGGTCGGCTTGACGCCGACCGTGCCGGTGACCGACGCGGGCTGGCGGATCGAGCCGCCGGTGTCGGTGCCGACCGCGAGCGGGGCCTCGTAGGCCGCGAGCGCCGCCGCCGAGCCGCCGCCGCTCCCGCCGGGGATGCGGGTGAGGTCCCACGGGTTGCGGGTCGGGCCGTAGGCGCTGTGCTCGGTGGAGGAGCCCATCGCGAACTCGTCCATGTTGGTCTTGCCGAGCACGACGATGCCTGCCGCACGCAGTCTCTCGGTGACGGTGGCGTCGTACGGCGGGCGCCAGCCCTCGAGGATCCGCGAGCCGACCGTGGTCGGCACGCCCTTGGTGACGATGACGTCCTTGAGCGCGAGCGGCACTCCGGCCAGCGGCCCGGTCACCTCGCCCGCGTCGACACGGGCGGCCTGCGCCAGCGCGCCCTCGGCGTCCACGTGCAGGAAGGCGTGCACCGCGCCGTCGACAGCGGCAATGCGGTCCAGGTGCGCCTGCGCGACGTCGACCGCGCTGGTCTCGCGGGAGGCGATGGCCGCGGCGGTCTCGACGGCGGTCAGCCGCGTGAGGTCGGTCATTCCTCGTCCAGGATCCGCGGCACGCGGAAGCGGCCGTCCTCGGCGGCAGGGGCACCCGCCAACACGTCCTCGCGCGGCAGTGACGGCGTCACGACATCCGGGCGGTGGACGTTCTCGACCGGCACGGCGTGCGTCGTCGGCGGCACGTCGGCGGTGTCGGTGGCCTCCGAGATCTGCGCGACGGCACCGAGGATGACGTCGAGCTGCGCGGCCAGGCCGTCCAGCTCGTGGTCGTCCAGGGCCAGCCGCGACAGGCGCGCCAGGTGCGCGACCTCCTCGCGGGTGATCTCGGGCATGGGGCTCCTCGGCAGGGACGGGCTGGGGTGCGGCCGAGTCTAGGGTCGCCGGACGCGCGCGTTTCCCGCACCGGCACGGGTACGCAACGTGCCGGCAACCCCGCTCCCGCAGACTGCTCCTACGACGAGGGGAGTCCGATGTCCTACCTGCTGCGGCTCGTGCTGCCCGACCGGCCGGGCATGCTCGGCGCGGTCGCGACGGCGCTCGGGCAGTGCGGCGCCGACATCCTGTCCCTCGACGTCGTCGAGCGCGGGGCGGACGGCGCCGTCGACGACCTGGTGGTCTCGCTGCCGCCGGGCGGGCTCGCCGACGCGCTCATCACCAGCGCGCAGTCGGTGCCCGGCGTGGTGGTCGAGTCCCTGCGGCCGTACTACGGCGGGGCCGACCTGCACCGCGACCTCGAGCTGGTCGACGCGCTGGCCGCCGACCCCGCTCGCGCGGACGCCCTGCTCACCGAGCACGCGCCGGGGGTCTTCCGCGCCGGCTGGGCGCTGCTGCTGGAGGCCGGCCCGACCGTGCTGCACGCCTCGCCGGGGGCGCCCGAGGTGCAGGACCTGGAGCTGCCCTGGCTGCCGCTGACGACGGCCCGCCGGCTGGACCCGGAGGACCCGTGGGTGCCGGAGCGCTGGGAGGTGCTGGGCACCGAGCTGGTGGCGGCGCCGGTCGGGTCCCCGGGACGGGTCGTGCTCGTGGGCCGGCCGGGCGGCCCGCGCTTCCGCGGGTCGGAGGTGCTCCGGCTCAGCCACCTGGCCGGGATCGTCGCGACGGTGGCGGGGACCGTCAGCGCCTGAGCAGGCTCAGCTCAGGACGGCGCTCAGCCGCTCCTGCCGCTCGAGCAGCCAAGGCGTGAGCACGGCCGCGGGCTCGGCCCGCGACAGCAGCCAGCCCTGCGCCTCGTCGCAGCCCATCTCGAGCAGCAGCGCCCAGGTCGCCTCGTCCTCGACGCCCTCAGCGACAACGCGCATCCCGAGGCCGACGCCGAGGTCGACGACGCTGCGGACGATGGCGCTGTCCCGGACGTCCTCGCACATGCGCTGCACGAACGACCGGTCCACCTTCAGCTCCTGCACGGGCAGCCGGCGCAGGTGGCCGAGGCTCGACCAGCCGGTCCCGAAGTCGTCCAGGGCGAGGGCGACGCCGAGCTCCTCGAGCTGCCGCAGGGTCGTGGCGGCGCGGTGCGACTCGGCGAACAGGGAGCCCTCGGTCACCTCGAGCAGCAGGCAGTCCGCCGGCACGTCGTGCCGCTCCAGCGCCTCGCGGACGCTGCGCACCAGCTCCGTGCCGGACAGGTCGCGCACGCTCACGTTGACGGCGACCTTGAGCGACAGTCCCTGCGCGCGCCACTGCGCGACCTGCGCCAGCGCGGTGTCGAGCACGTGCCGGGTGAGGCTCTCGACGAGGCCGCTGCTCTCGGCCAGCGGGACGAACTCGTCCGGCGGCACCAGCCCGCGCACGGGGTGCCGCCAGCGCACCAGCGCCTCGACGCCGGTGACGCGGCCGCTCCGCAGCTCGGCCTGCGGCTGGTAGTGCACCTCGAGCTCGCCCTCGACCAGCGCGCGGCGCAGCTCACCCAGCATGACCAGCCGGGAGGTCGTGTTGCGGTCGCGGCTGGCGTCGTACTGCTCGACGCCGCTGCCGGTCTCCTTGGCGAGGTACATCGCGACGTCGGCGTGCTGCAGCAGCACGTCCAGGTCGGTGCCGTGCTGCGGCGCGACGGCGATGCCGATGCTGGCGTCGACGTCGACCTGCAGGCCCTCGAGCACGATCGGTGCGCACACGCTGTCCAGCAGCCGGCGCGCGGTCTCCTCGGCGGCGGCCGCGGCGGTGGCCGGCAGCAGGATGGCGAACTCGTCGCCGCCGAGGCGCACGACGGTGTCGTCCGGCCGTACCGCGGCCGCGAGGCGCTTGGCGATGACCTGCAGGAAGCGGTCGCCGACGTGGTGCCCGAGGGTGTCGTTGACCTCCTTGAAGCGGTCCAGGTCGACGAGCAGCAGGGCTGTCCCGTCCTCGCCGGACTCGGCCAGCGACTCGGCGGTGCGGGTGGTCAGCAGCGTGCGGTTCGGGAGGCCGGTCAGGGCGTCGGTCTGGGCCTGGTGCTCGCGCTCGAGCGAGATGGAGGCGACGCGGTAGACGGCGATGAGCGGCGGGAGCAGCAGCGGGAGGAACGCCGTCCCGCGCTCCACCACGATGGCCACCAGCGGCGACAGCGCGAGCAGCGCGCCGTTGGTGGCGGACTCGTACGGGAGGTCGTCGCGGATCAGGCGCCACATCGGCTGGCCGGTCTTGAGCGCCACCGCGCCGCCGACGAGCACCTGGTTGACGGCGAAGTAGGTGATGCCGCCGAGGCCGGCCGACAGCAGGTCGACCGTCATCAGGTCCAGCGGCGCCTCGACCTGCGCGTCGTGACCGACGAGGTACATGACGGCGGAGGCGGCGCTCCACGACAGGGAGTACTGCCCGATGTTGAAGGCGGTGCGCCACGGCGCCTTGCGCTGGGCGACGTCGGCCAGGATGGTCGCCAGCGCCTGCACCAGGATCGCGATGGGCAGGCCGTAGCGCAGGAGCAGTGCGAAGACGAAGCTCGTGGACAGGTGCAGGCCGTTGGCGTCCCGCGCACCGGCGGCGAAGATCGGGCGGACCTCGGTGAGCACGAGCAGGGCGCAGATCGCCCAGAACGCCGGCTCCAGCGACAGCACGCCGCGGGGCGTCAGGCAGAGCAGCGACAGCGGCAGGACCGACAGCCCCAGCACCGTGACGGCCACGATGTAGCGGCGGAAGAGCCGTTCCTGCCGGCCCGAGAAGTCGTTGCGGCTGTCCGGCGGCGGCGGCACGGGAGCAGGACCTGCCACGTCACCCCAGCCTCGTCCGGAGGAGCCAGGTCGCCCCTCCCCCCGGAGCCTCGGCAGGAACTACGCGGAGCCTGAGCCCTGCGGCGCGACGGCCAGCGCGCGGGCGGCGTCGGGCCCGTCCTCGAGCAGTGCGCGCAGGCCGGCGTCGTCGAGCATCGGGACGCCCAGCTTCACGGCCTTCTCGTACTTGCTCGCGCCGGGGTCGGTGCCGACGACGACGAAGTCGGTCTTCTTGCTGACGCTGCCGGAGACCTTTCCGCCCAGCTCCTGCACCGCTTCCGTCGCGCCGTCGCGGCTGTACGAGACCAGCGTGCCGGTGATGACGACGGTGACCCCCTCGAGCGGCCGGGGGCCCTCCTCGGCGCCCTCGTCCTCGGTGCGCGCGCCGCCGGCACGGATCCGCTCCACGATCTCGCGGTGCCGCGGGTCGGTGAACCAGGCGTGCAGCGCCTGGGCGACGACCGGACCCACGCCCTCGACCGCGGCCAGCTCCTCCGGCGTCGCCGCCATGACGGCGTCGAGCGTGCGGAAGTGGCGGGCGACGTCCTGCGCCGCCGTCGGGCCGACGTGCCGGATCGACAGCCCCACGAGCAGCCGCCAGAGCGGCCGGTCGCGGGCGGCCTCCACCCCGCGCAGGATCTGCTCCCGCTTCTTGGGGCCGAAGCCGCGCAACCCGTCGAAGGACTCCCCGTTCAGGTGGAACACGCCCCCGACGTCGGTCAGCCGCCCGGCCTGCAGCAGCGCGATCGCCGTCTCGTAGCCCAGCCCGTCGATGTCCATGGCGCCACGGCCGGCGAAGTGGAACACCGACTCCCGCAGCTGGGCGGGGCAGGAGACGGTGTTGGGGCAGCGGACGTCGACCTCGCCGTCCGGGCGGCCGAGCAGCGTCTGGCACTCGGGGCAGTGCGTCGGCATCTCGAAGTGCGTCTCGGTGCCGTCGCGCAGCGCGGCCACCGGGCCGACGACCTCCGGGATCACGTCGCCCGCGCGGCGCACGACGACGGTGTCGCCGATGCGCACGTCCTTGCGCTTGACCTCGTCCTGGTTGTGCAGCGTCGCGAGCTTGACCATCACGCCGCCGACCTGCACCGGCTCCATGTACGCGAACGGCGTGACGCGCCCGGTGCGGCCGACGTTCACGCGGATGTCGTGCAGCTTGGTGGTCGCCTCCTCGGGCGGGTACTTGTGCGCGATCGCCCAGCGCGGGGCGCTGCTGGTGGCGCCGAGCCGGCGCTGCAGCGGCACCTGGTCGACCTTCACCACGACGCCGTCGATGTCGTGCACGACGTCGTGCCGGTGCTCGCCCCAGCGGGCGATGTAGGACAGCACGCCCTCGAGGTCGTCGAACACCTCGTAGTACTGCGACACCGGCAGCCCCCACGCCGCGAGCTGCTCGTACGCCTCGCTCTGGCTGGAGGGCTCCCAGCCCTCGCGGGCGCCGATCCCGTGCAGGGTGAGCGAGAGCGGGCGGGACGCGGTGACGCGCGGGTCCTTCTGGCGCAGGCTGCCGGCGGCAGCGTTGCGCGGGTTGGCGAACGGCGCCTTGCCCTCGGCGACCAGCCGCTCGTTGATGAGCGCGAAGTCGTCGGTGGCGATGAAGACCTCACCGCGGACCTCGAGCAGCGGCGGCACGCCTTCGCCGGTGAGCACGGCCGGGACCTGGCGCAGCGTGCGGACGTTGGGGGTGATGTCCTC
>JAOPWK010000225.1 GCA_025965735.1 Frankiales bacterium | reverse complement strand
CGGTCCAGACCATGACCTCGACGCCGTCGTAGCCCAGCCGCGCCGCGATCTCGAAGGCTGCAGCGGTGGACTCCGGGTAGACGCTTGCCGTCGCCAGCCCCACGCGCGCCGCCGGCACGCGGAGGGGCACGGGAGAGGTCATGACCCCCTCAGGCTACGGGGCGGCAGCGCACCCGGCGCGGCGCACGGGGCGGGTGCCGGTGATCGCGCGACGGGGCGGACGCCGCGGTGGCGCCGGTACCGTGGTCGCGATGTCTGTGCAGTCCGGAAGCTGGCGATGACCCGCCAGCAGCTCGACGAGAGCCGCGCCGCGCGGCGTGCCGTGGGCCAGGCCGTCGACAGCGCCGAGCCGTCGCTGCGCCGCCACCGGCTGCCGCGGGTCCTGCACGACAGCCCTGCGGCGGTGCTGCTGGTGGAGACGGCCAGCCGCTGCGTCGTGCAGGCCAACGCGGCCGCGCGTGCGCTGACCCCGTCGCTCGGCCGGCTGCCCGCTGTCGTGGAGGATTGGCGCGTGGCCGCTTCGCTGCGGACGCTCGACGGCGAGCCGTTCCTGCGCGGGACAGGACCGGTGGACCGTGCTGCCGCGGGCCAGCAGGTGCACGGCGAGCCGGTGCTGCTCCGCGACGCTGACGCCGACCGGCTGGTCTGGGTGACCGCCTTCCCGATCCCGGGCGAGCCCGGCGCAGAGCCGCAGCAGTCGCTCGTGGCCTTCCTGGACGTCGACCCCGACGAGGACGAGTTCTCGCAGGTGCGCGACCGCGCCGTGGTGGCTGCGGGTCTGGCCTTCACCATCAGCGACCCCCGGCTGCCGGACAACCCGCTCGTGTTCGTGAACCCCGCTTTCGAGCGCACCACCGGCTACACGCGCGAACAGGTGCAGGGCAAGAACTGCCGCTTCCTGCAGGGCCCGGACACCGACCCCGCCGCCGTCGACCGCATCCGCAGGGCGATCGCCGAGCAGGAGCACGTCACGGTCACGCTGCTCAACTACCGGAAGGACGGCACGGCCTTCTGGAACGAGCTGTCCCTCTCGCCGGTCTTCGACGCCGGCGGCGCGCTGACGCACCACGTCGGCATCCAGGCCGACGTCACGACGAGGGTGGCCGTAGAGCAGGAGCGCGAGCGGCACCTGGTCGCCGAGCGCGCCGCGCGGGCCGAGGCCGAGCAGGCGCAGGGCCGGCTGGCGCTGCTGGCCGAGGCCACCTCCATGCTGGCCGCCACCCTGGACGTCGACGAGTCGCTGGACCGCCTCACCAGCCTGGTCGTCCCGCTGATGTCGGACTGGTGCACGGTCCACCTGCTCTCCGAGGACGGTCGCGTCGAGCGCGTCGTCTCGCGGCACTCCGACCCGGACAAGCAGCCGTTGCTGCGCCGCCTCGAGGAGCTTCAGCCGGACGGGCTGACGCCGGAGTCGGCGACCGTCCGGGTGCTGCGCGGGAGCGAGCCGCTGCTGCTCGACGTGGACGACGCGGTCCTCGGCACCAGCGTCGCGAGCGACGAGCTCGCGCAGGTCTACCGGGACGTCGGGATCCGTTCGGCGATGGTCGTCCCGCTGCGCGCCCGCCGGCAGGTGCTGGGCGTGCTCTCGCTGTTCACGGACGGCTCCGGCCGCACGTTCGACCAGGACGACCTGGCCATGGCCGCGGACCTCGCCCGGCGCGCAGCGCTGACGGTGGACAACGCGCGCCTCTACTGCCGCGAGCACGACGTCGCCGAGCAGCTCCAGCGCAGCCTGCTCCCGCAGCTGCCCGACATCGACGGCCTGGACCGGGCGGCGCGCTACCTGCCCGGTGCGACGGCGGCGCAGGTCGGCGGCGACTGGTACGACCTGTTCTGCCTGCCGGACGGGACCGTCGGGATCGCGGTCGGCGACGTGATGGGCCACGACATGACCGCTGCCGCCGCGATGGGTCAGCTGCGGTCGGTGCTGCAGAGCCAGAGCTACGCCTGGCAGGGCGACGCGCCGGCCGTCGTCCTCGACCGGCTCGACCAGCTCGTGCAGGGCCTGGACATGGCCCAGCTGGCCACCTGCCTCTACGGCCGGCTGGACCCCCCGCGCGGCAGCGAGAGCGGCCGGCTGCGCCTGGCCAACGCGGGCCACCTGCCGCCGGCGCTGCGCAGGCCCTCGGGCGAGGTGCAGCTGGTCGCGCCGGACCCCGGCCTGCTCGTCGGCGCTGCCCTGGGGACCACCCGCGACGAGGTCAACGTGAGTGTCGAGCCGGGCTCGGTGCTCGTGCTCTACACCGACGGGCTGGTCGAGCACCGTGGACGCCCGATCGACGACGGGCTCGCGGCGCTGGCCGACGCGCTGGCGTCGGCGCCGGACGAGGACGCGGACGCCATCTGCGAGCACCTGCTGGCCGAGCTGGCGTACGGGGACCTGGACGACGACGTGGCCCTGCTCGTGGTGCGCGTGCTCGCATGACGGACCTCGGCTTCCCGCGGGTCCGTGAGGTCGACCCGGACTTCTCCCGCGACTGGGTCGAGTTCGTCGACCCGGCCGACCCGAAGGGCGTCATCCGCGCGGACCTCACCTGGCTGCTGTCGTCGTGGACGTGCGTCTACGGCCGCGGCTGCGAGGGCGTCGTGGAAGGTCGGGCCGACGACGGCTGCTGCAGCCACGGCGCGTTCTACGCCGACGACCAGGACGAGCAGCGGGTGGAGGCGTTCGCCGCGCAGCTCAAGAAGAAGCACTGGCAGCACGCCGATGTCGGTCGCGCGCAGGGGATCTCGGAGGAGGACGAGCTGGAGGGCGAGCCCGCCCGTCGCACCCGCACGGTCGACGGCGCCTGCCTGTTCCTCAACCGGCCGGGCTTCTCCGGCGGCGCCGGGTGCGCCCTGCACGCGCTGGCCGAGCGGGTCGGGCGACACCCGCTGGAGACCAAGCCTGACGTCTGCTGGCAGCTGCCGGTGCGGCGCACCCAGGAGTGGGTCGAGCGGCCGGACGAGGTGCAGGTGCTGGTCACGTCGATCGGCGAGTTCGACCGGCGCGGCTGGGGTCCTGGCGGAGCCGACCTGCACTGGTGGTGCACCTCCTCGCCGACCGCGCACGTCGGGGCGGACCCGCTGTGGGTGACCTACGGCCCGGAGCTGACCGCGCTGCTGGGCGCACCGGCGTACGACGAGCTGGCACGGCTGTGCCGGCAGCGCTCGTCGCTCCCGATGCACCCGGCGACCGAGCTCAGCACCGTGGTGCTGGAGGCCGGCGGCGCCGAGCCCGCCTCGCCCGTCTAGGCCTCGAGCTTGTAGCCCAGCCCTCGCACGGTGACGAGGTGCTTCGGGTTGGCGGGGTCGGGCTCGACCTTGGCGCGCAGGCGCTTCACGTGCACGTCCAGCGTCTTGGTGTCGCCGACGTAGTCCGCCCCCCACACCCGGTCGATGAGCTGGCCGCGGGTCAGCACCCGGCCGGCGTTGCGGAGAAGCAGCTCGAGCAGCTCGAACTCCTTGAGCGGCAGGGAGACCGGCTGCCCGTCCACCGTCACGACGTGCCGCTCGACGTCCATGCGCACCGGACCTGCCTCGAGCGCTGCGGTCGCGGCGTCCTCGACCTCCCCGCGACGGCGCAGCACCGCGCGCACCCGGGCGACCAGCTCCCGCGAGCTGAACGGCTTGGTGACGTAGTCGTCCGCGCCGAGCTCCAGCCCGACCACCTTGTCGATCTCGCTGTCGCGGGCCGTCAGCATGATGACCGGCACGTTGGACCTGGTCCGCAGCGTGCGGCACACCTCGGTGCCGGACAGCCCGGGGAGCATGAGGTCCAGCAGGACGATGTCGGCGCCGCCGCGGTCGAACTCCGCCAGGCCGTCGGGCCCGGTCGCGGCGACAGCCACCTCGAAGCCCTCCTGACGAAGCAGGTAGGACAGCGGGTCCGAGATGGACTCCTCGTCCTCCACCACCAGCACGCGGGTCATGTGGTCCTCTCCTGGTCCGGTCCTGGGGGAAGGCGCAGGGTGAAGGTGGAGCCGGAGCCCTCGACGCTCCAGACGCTCACCTCGCCCCCGTGGTTGGTGGCGACGTGCTTCACGATCGCCAGGCCCAGCCCGGTGCCGCCGGTGGCGCGCGAGCGGGCGGGGTCGGCCCGGTAGAAGCGCTCGAAGACGCGCTCGAGGTCCTTCTCGGCGATGCCCATGCCCTGGTCGGTGACGCTGACCTCGACGGCCCCGTCGCGCTCGCGCACCGCGACGGCGACCCGCGTGCGCTCCGGGCTGTAGTGCACGGCGTTCTCGATGAGGTTGCCGACGGCCGTCACCAGCTGCGACTCGCTGCCGCTGACCGTCAGGCCGCGCTGGCCGCCGCGCACGACCTCGATCGCCCCGGCGGACGCCGCGGTGCGGGTGCGGTCGATGGCCTCCGCGACCACGTGGTCGACCGACACGGGCTCCTGCTCGGGCAGCGGCTCGGCGCCCTGCAGCCGCGACAGGTCGATGAGCTCCTGCACGAGGCGGGCCAGCCGGCCGGCCTCCTTCTGCAGCCGCCCGGCGAAGCGCCGCACCGCCGTGGGGTCGTTGCTCGCGTCCTGCATCGCCTCGGCCAGCAGGGACATCGCGCCGACCGGCGTCTTCAGCTCGTGGCTCACGTTGGCGACGAAGTCGCGGCGCACCGCGTCCAGCCGCCGCGCCTCCGTGACGTCCTCGACGAGCAGCGCGACGTGGCCGCTGGTCCCCTCGACCGGCGCGACGCGGACCCGCACCGCCTCCGGCAGCCGCGCCAGCCGCGTGCGCTCCGGCTCGACCTCGGCCTCGTGCGGCTCGCCCGTGCGACGCACGTCGTTCACCAGCCGGCGCAGCTCCGGGACGAGCAGCCGCTGGCCGCGCACCAGCCCGAGGTAGACCGACCGGCGGTTGGCCAGCACGACCCAGTCGTCGGCGTCGACCACCGCGACAGCCGCCGGCAGCGCGTCGATGACCTGGCCGCTGCCCGGCATGCGCAGGCTCTCCGGCGGCCGCGGCCGCGGCCCGCTCTCGGGCGGCGCCGGACGGCGCCGGCGGCTCGCGAGCAGTGCGCCGAGCAGCAGGCCCACGAGCAGGCCGACCAGCACGCCCGCGACGTTCACACCAGGAACTGTAGGGGCGGAAGATCCGCTGAGCCCACGGGCGAAAGCAGTGTTCACCTGCCGGACGGCGGAGGTTCACGCGCTGCCCGCCCGCGCCACAGCACGCCGTCTACCCTGCCGAGATGCGCGACACCTACCACGAAGAGCTCGACGGGATCTCCACGTCGCTCGTCGAGATGACGAACCTCGTCGGCTCCGCGATGAGCCGGGCCACGACGGCGCTGCTCGACGCGGACCTGAGCCTGGCCGAGACGGTGATCGCCAACGACGACTCGGTGGACGCCCTCTACCGGCAGATCGAGGCGCGCGCCTTCGACCTGCTCGCCCGCCAGCAGCCGGTCGCCAGCGACCTGCGCGTGCTCGTCACCTCGCTGCGGATGGTCGCCGACCTGGAGCGGATGGGCGACAACGCGGTGCACGTGGCGAAGATCGCGCGCCGCCGCTACCCTGGTTCCGCCGTGCCGGCCACCCTGCGCTCGACGGTGCTGAAGATGGGGCACGCCGCCGAGGAGATCGTCGCCAAGGCCGGGAGCGTCATCGCCAGCCGCGACATCAACCTGGCGGCCGAGCTCGAGAAGGACGACGACGTCATGGACGCGCTGCACCGGCAGCTGTTCACGTCGATCCTGGACGACCGGTGGGACCAGGGCATCGAGCCGGCGATCGACATCACGCTGGCCGGCCGCTACTACGAGCGCTTCGCCGACCACGCGGTCTCGGTCGCCCGCCGCGTCGTCTACCTGGTGACGGGCGAGCGACCGGACGTACCGGCCTAGCGGACCGGCTACCCGCGCGGGACGTCCTCCGGGCCGTTGCCGACGTGCTCGTCGAAGAAGCGCTCGAGCGGCGCCTCCTCGACCTCCTGGCAGAGCAGCCGGTGGCCCCAGGCCGTCGCCGCGAACGGGACGGGCAGGTTCGACCGCTCCGCGACGATGACGTCTCCGTCGTGCCGCTGCTCGAACTCCTCCAGCACGGCCTTCTGCTCGGCCGGAAGGTTCGGCTGGTGCCAGGCGATGACGTAGCCGTGCTCCAGGGAGTGCACGAGCAGGCCCTCGTCCGGCACGCTGGCTCCGGAGTAGACGCCGCCGCGCGCGGCCGAGGCGAGGTGGTCGCCACCGGCCGGCGGGTTGACGCCGTACCTCGGGGCCTGGACGTGGTTCTGCCCGGCCGGCCGCGTCGGGTCGGTCTCGGTGTCCACCTCGCAGCTGCCGGAGGTGAGCGCCTCCCGCAGCTCGGCGTCCCTGCGGTCGTCGAGGACGAAGTACAGCGCCACCGCGCCGACGACCGCCGCCAGCAGCGCCGCCGTGACCAGCTTGCGGCGCAGCGCGTCGCGTCGCTCGGCAACAGCCCGCGAGGAGCGCTGCTGCTCCTTCTTGGTAGGACCGGCCGTCGCCGAAGCGGCGCGCGGCGGCTTGCTGCGGACCGGCGGGGGCGGCGGGTTCGGGCGCTTCTGCTTCTTCTTGCTGGCCATCAGTGCCCCTGCTTCGCCACGGCCTCGGCGGCGGCCTTGGCCGCCTCCGGGTCCAGGTAGGTGCCGCCCGGGTTCGTCGGGTGCATGTCGTCGTCCAGGTCGTACCGGAGCGGCTGCCCCGTCGGGATGTTCAGCCCGACGACCTGCTCCTCGGTGAGGCCGTCGAGGTGCTTCACCAGCGCGCGCAGCGAGTTGCCGTGCGCGGCCACCAGCACCGTCTCTCCGGCGGCGAGGTCCGGCACGATCTGGTCGTACCAGTACGGCAGCAGCCGGTGGACCACGTCCTTGAGGCACTCGGTGCGCGGGACCAGGTCGGTGGTGAGGTGCGCGTAGCGCGGGTCGTGGCTGACGTCCCACTCGCTGCCGACCTCGATCTTCGGCGGCGGGGTGTCGTACGACCGGCGCCACAGCATGAACTGCTCCTCGCCGTACTTCTCCCGCGTGGCGGCCTTGTCCAGGCCCTGCAGCGCGCCGTAGTGGCGCTCGTTCAGTCGCCAGTGCCGCTTGACCGGGATCCAGCTGCGCTGGCAGGCCTCCAGCGCGATGTTCGAGGTGCGGATCGCGCGCGTCATGAGCGAGGTGTGCAGCACGGTCGGCAGGAGGTCCGCCTCGGCGAGCTGCAGACCGCCTAGCCGGGCCTGCTCCTCGCCGAGCTCGGTGAGGTCGACGTCCACCCAGCCGGTGAACAGGTTCTTCTTGTTCCACTCGCTCTCGCCGTGACGGAGCAGCACCAGGGTCGCCATGGGGACGAGTCTCCCAGCGTCAGCGGCGGACGTCCCGGCGGGGTGCCCGCTCCGGCGTACCGGCGGGACGGCGTCCCGCGCCGTCCGCGAGCACCTTCGACGCGAGCCCCGGGTCGTGCCGCAGCCGGTCGCCGTAGGCGAGCTGGACGAGCGCGTCGCTGCTCTCCTCGAGCAGCTGCAGCAGCTCGCCGAGCACCCGGTCGACGTGCTGCACGTCGCCGATGCTCCCGGTGAGGAAGACGTCGCCGACGTCGTCGACCCCGAAGTGCACGTCGCGCAGCCGCAGGTTCCGGGCCAGCAGGTAGCGGTGCAGCGGGGCCGGGTCGGGGACCTCGACCAGGTGCAGCACGAAGGCCTCCACGGTCACCGCCTGCTCCCCGGCGATCAGCCAGACCAGCGTCGACGGGCGGCGGCTGCCGTGCAGGTGCACGACGTACGCCCCGGCCTCCACCCGCTCGAAGGAGGCGCCCAGGTCGACCAGGACGTCCAGCAGCGCGCCGTCGAGCTCCCAGGGGCTCAGCGGTCCGGGTCCGCGAAGCGCGCGAAGGCCTGCAGGTTGCGCGTCGACTCGCCGTTCTTCTGCCGCCAGGCCCACTCTCGGCGGATGGAGCCGGCGAAGCCGATCTCGAGCAGCGGGTCGAAGGACTCGTCGGCGTACTGCAGGACCGAGCCGAGGAGGCGGTCGACCTCGTCGGGCGTGACCGAGTGCAGCGGCAGGCGCCCCACCAGGTAGACGTCGCCGGCGGCGTCGATGGAGAACGAGACGCCGTACAGCCGCGAGTTGCGCCGCAGCAGAAAGCGGTAGAACTCCTCGACGTTCTCGTCGGGCTTGCGGCAGACGAACGCCTCCACCAGCAGGGCGTGCTTGCCGGCCACCAGCCAGCAGTTGGTGGCGAGCTTGTGCGTGCCGGGCAGCACGACGAAGAACTGCCCCTCCTCCGGGGAGGTGTAGTCCAGGCCGTTCTCGTCCAGCGCCGCCTGGATCGTGTCGTGCAGCTCGCTCACGGTGACATCCAGCCTTCGCTCCGGAAGCACCCGTCCCACGGCTCCTGCGTCGCCGGGCGACGCGCGCATCCTCCGCTCATCGGGCCACGGCCAGCGGCATCGCGAGCCGGTCGCCGATCGCGTCGCGGTAGGTGGCCAGCAGCCCGTCAGCGGTGCGCGACCAGGAGAACCCGGCAGCGTGCGCGAGAGCGCCAGCGGACAGAGCAGATCGGGAGGCGACGGCTCGGGTCAGCGCGGCCGCCCAGGCGTCGGCGCCGTGGCCTGGGACGAGCAGTCCGCTGACGCCGTCGCGGACGGTGGTGCGCAGACCGCCCACGTCGGTGGCGACGACGGGCGTGCCGCATGCCTGCGCCTCGAGGGCCACCAGGCCGAAGGACTCGTTGTGGCTGGGCACGGCCACCACGTCTGCTGCGCGGTACCAGTCGCGGAGCCGGTCGCCACCCCGCGGCATCTCGAGGCGCACCAGGTCGGCGATGCCGAGCGCGTGCGCGAGGTCCTGCAGGGCGGTGGGCTCCAGGAGCCCGGTGCCGCTCGGCCCGCCCACGACGGCGACGACGAGGCGCTCTCGCAGCGAGGGGTCGAGCGTGAGCATCCGTGCGGCGGCGTGGAGCAGGACGTCGGGCGCCTTGAGCGGCTGGATGCGCCCGACGAACAGCAGCACCACGGCATGGGGCGGCACCCCGAGCATCGTGCGCGCGAGGGTGGCCTCCCCCGGCCGGAAGTGCTCGAGGTCGACCCCGGGCGCGACGGTGACCACGCGCGCGGCCTCGGCGTCGTACAGGTCCACCAGCTGGCGAGCCTCCTCGGAGGTGTTCGCGACGAGCCGGTCGGAGGCCTCGACGACCTGCTGCTCGCCCACGACGCGGCGCAGCGGCTCCGGAGCGTCGCCGTCGGCCACGGCGAGGTTCTTCACCTTGGCGAGCGTGTGCGCGGTGTGCACCAGCGGGACGCCCCAGCGCTCGCTGGCCAGCCAGCCGACCTGCCCGGAGAGCCAGTAGTGCGAGTGCACGACGTCGTACCAGCCGGGCTCGTGCGCGGCTTCGGCCCGCAGGACCCCGGAGGTCAGCGCGCACAGCTGCGCGGGCAGGTCCTCCTTGGACAGGCCCTCGAACGGCCCGGCCGTCACGTGCCGCACGGTCACGCCGGGGGCCATCTCGACGACCGGCGGGAGGTCGCTGGAGGTGGCGCGGGTGAGGACCTCGACCTCGACGCCGCGCTCGGCCAGTCGCTTGCTCGTCTCGACGACGTAGACGTTCATGCCGCCGGCGTCACCGGTGCCCGGCTGCTCGAGCGGTGAGGTGTGCACGGAGAGGACGGCGACGCGCCGCGGCCGTACCGACGCCAGGGTCATCAGCGCCTCCTTTCCCTGCAGGAGGCAGTCTGCCCCGCTCCCGCTCAACATCGTCCGGCAGGGCAGACTTCCCCGCCATGCAGAGGACAGCCGTCGTCACGGGAGCCAGCAGCGGGATCGGGGCTGCGACGGCGAAGCGGCTGGCCGCCGAGGGCTGGACGGTGGTGGCCGCTGCGCGCCGGCTCGACCGGCTCGGCGCCCTGTCCGCCGAGCAGCCGGGCATCCGCCCGCAGGCGCTCGACGTCACCGACCCGCGCTCGGTGGACGACCTCGCCGACGCGGTACCGCACTGCGACCTGCTGGTCGCCAACGCCGGTGGCGCCTTCGACCTCGCACCGCTGCCCGACGCGGAGGCCGAGACGTGGGCGCGCACGTACGACGTGAACGTCCTCGGCACCGTGCGCACCGTGCAGGCGCTGCTCCCGGCGCTGCAGGCGGCGAAGGGGCACGTGGTGCTGACCGGCTCCACCGCCGGGCGCTGGGTGTACGAAGGCGGCGGCGGCTACGTGGCGGCCAAGCACGCGCTCGCCGCGCTGCGGGACACCTGGCGGCTGGAGCTGGTGGAGAGCGGCGTCCGGGTGAGCGAGGTGGCGCCCGGGATGGTGCACACCGAGGAGTTCTCCGCGATCCGCTTCGGGGGCGACGAGGCGCGCGCTGCGTCGGTGTACGAGGGGGTGGAGGCGCTCACCGCGGAGGACGTCGCGGACGCGATCGTCTGGGTGGCCGGGCGGCCGCCGCACGTGAACATCGACCTGGTGCAGCTGACCCCGCAGCAGCAGGCCGGTGTCGGCAAGGTCGTCCGGCGCTGACCCGGCCCAAGCGCTACGCGGCCGGGCGCGCCCGCGCGCTCGGGCTGGCCACCCGCGGCACCACCGGCCCGAACCGGCTGCGCCGCGTCGACCGCTGGCTCATCGGCGTGCACGGCGACCTCCTGCGCTCCACTGAGCGGCCGCTCGTGGTCGATCTTGGCTACGGCGCCTCCGCCGTCACGACCGTCGAGCTGTTCACCAGGCTGCGCGCGGTGCAGCCCGACGTCGAGGTGGTCGGCCTCGAGATCGACCAGGATCGGGTCGACGGCGCTCGGGACGCGGCCCGGGACGGGCTGTCCTTCCGGCGCGGCGGCTTCGAGCTGGCCGGCCTGCGGCCGCTCGTCGTCCGGGCGCTGAACGTGCTCCGGCAGTACGAGGAGCAGCCGGCGCTGCAGGCCTGGCAGACGCTGGTCGCGGGCCTGGCGCCGGGCGGCCTGCTGGTGGAGGGCACCTGCGACGAGATCGGCCGCCGGGCGGCGTGGGTGGCGCTGACGGCCGAGGGACCGCAGACGCTGACGCTGGCGGCGCACCTGCCGACGCTCGACCGGCCGTCCGAGCTCGCCGAGCGGCTGCCCAAGGCGCTGATCCACCACAACGTGCCGGGCCAGCCGGTGCACGCCCTGCTCAGCGCGTTGGACGACGCCTGGGACCGCGCCGCCCCCCAGGCCGTCTTCGGGCCGCGCGCCCGCTGGATCGCCGCCTGCGACGCGCTGGTGTGGGCGGGCAAGGACTCCCGCCGCGCCAAGCTGGGCGAGCTCACGGTGCCGTGGCGGACCGTCGCGCCGACCGGAGGCGGTGAGGCGGAAGGGCCGTAAGGCGCCGAAGGCGCAGGCCCGGAGCCTCACTGCCGCAGGTCGGGACCCCCAGGAACGCAGAAGAGCCGCCCTAGGGCGGCTCTTCTGACGGATGTCTCCGTCTGCGGTCTCAGTCCTTCAGCAGGAGCGCGAGCTCGGCGTCGAGGTCGACGGCGTCGCCCTCGCAGCCGGTCGGCACAGCGAGGTACGTCTGCTGCAGGAACGCGACGAGGTCGTCGCGGTCGATCTCGAACAGCGCCGAGCCGGACGGGGAGGCCATCGCCAGGTTGATGACGCGCTCGCCGCCGCTCATCGCCGGCCAGACGCGGATGTCGCCCTCGCCGACCGTGCCGGACACGCCGTCGGTGAGCAGCTGCCGGGCGAACATCCACTCGACGATGCCGTCGCCCTCGCCGCCGGTCTGGAACGCCACGCGCACCGCCCACGGGTCGTCGGCCGCGTAGCGCATGTCGGCCAGCACCGGGAGGGACGGGCCGCCGGGGACGACCAGGCGGAGCTCGAGCTCGGTGCGGACGGTGGCGATGCTCATGGGAGGCGGCCCTTCGGGTCGGGTTCGGCGTGCTGCGGAGACACTCGGGGCAACGAGGCGTCCTCGGGGCGGTGACGGGGTCGAGACGAGCGTCACCCGCTCGGGGTACGCGCGTACCGGGACAACTCCGGGCGCACCAGGACGACCCGTCGCCTGTTTCTTCGCCGGCAGGGCGGGGGTACCTTCCGCGCATGGCTGAAGACCTTGTGGTGCTGCGCGGCGGAGTCCGCGACGGGGAGTCGACGACGGTCCAGGAGGGGGTCAAGCGACTGCTGGCCGCCAGCGACGCGCCGGGCCTGATCGAGGTCTACGAGGCCAACGGCGAGACCGCCCACGTCGACGGCAACAACGGCGAGGCCTTCGTGTTCATCCACGCGGGTCAGGAGCCGGCCGGCGACCTCGCCCCCGAGCTCCAGCACAGCCCGCGCGCCGGCTCCTAGGCGTTCAGGCTCTCCCCGTTCAAGAACCCGCTGATCTCGGCGCGCAGCCGAGCCCGCTCGCGGAACACCACGCCGGGCTGCGCGAACACCACCAGCCGCGCCCTGGGCAGCACCGCCGCCAGGTCGCGCGCGACCTGCGCCGGGTGCAGCGGGTCGCCCTCCTGCGCGAGCAGCAGCACGTCCGCGGTCACCGCGGCGAGCCGGCTCCGGTCCTCGACCGGCGTCACCTGGGGCAGCGCCCGCAGCGCGACGGCGACGCCGGGACAGGTCAGGAGGTACGACGCCCGCGTCCGCACGTAGGCGGCCACCGCAGGCTCCCCGTGCAGGTCCAGAGGCAGTTCCTCCAGGACGTGCTGCTCGACCTGCGCGGCGTCGCCGGCGTCGAGGGCGGCGGCGAGCGCAGCCACCCGCCGTACGGCCTCGTCGGTCCGCGGCCGGTCGATCGCGGCGGGCAGGAACAGCACCACCCGCTCGAAGCGGTCCGCTCGCCGGGCCAGCAGCGACAGCAGCGCGCCGGCGCCCATGGAGACGCCGAGCGCCCGCGTCGCGCCGTGCTCCTCGGCGACCTGCTCGAGGTCCTCGGCGAGCACCCCGTAGTCGAAGGCCCCGGCGGGCAGCGGCGCGGCGCCGTGGCCGCGGGCCTCGTACAGCACCTTGGTGCCGGTGACGCCGCCGAGCAGCGGGCGGGTCTCCGCTAGCGAGGCGCCCAGTCCGTGCGCGGCGACGGTGACCGGAGCCCCGGCGCCGGTGACCAGGCCCGCTACGCCCACGGCCCGCCCGGGCGCATGCCGCGCACGGCGGGCCGCACGTCGACCAGGTAGACGATCGCCGCGATCAGGCCCACGAGGCCGAACAGGCCGAGCAGGTTGGTGCCGCCGAGCGCCACGGCCAGCGCCAGGATGACGACCCAGGCGACCTTCGTCAGCTTGCCGGCCGCCTCGAACGCGGGCGCAGGCCGGGTGACGGCGTCGATCAGCGCCCACAGCTTCAGGGCCAGGGCGCCGAGGCCCAGGCTCATGAGCAGGAGCTCGGACGGGCCGAAGAGGTCGATCACCCGGCCATCCTGTCAGCCCCGGAACGCGCGCGACCCCCGGGCCACGAGGGCTGCCGGGGGTCGCGCGTGCTGAGGGTGCTGCGGTGGTGCGGGTGCGGTGGTGCGGCTACTAGCCGATCTTGGCGGCGGCGTCCTCGACGGCGCGCTCGCCGGCCTTGGCGGACTTCTTGGCGGCGACGGCGGCGGCCTCGGCCTTGCGCACGGCCTCCTTGCCCTCGGCGATGGCAGCCTCGGTGGCCGGCTGGCGACGGATCTGGGTCACGAGGCGCTCGCCGCGCACGGTCAGCTGCGTGTAGAGGTCGGTCGCCTTCTCGGTGGCCTTCTCGACGCGGGTCTCGACCTCGGTGCGGAGGGTCTTGACCTGGGCCGGGATCGCCTGGACCTGGGCCGGGACCTCGGAGAGGCGGGCCTGGACCTTGTTCACGCGGGCGGTGACGTCAGCGGGGACGTCCTTGGCCTGCTCGATCGCGAGGTCGGCGACACCGACGACGGCGAACAGCGGCTTGGTGGCCTCGGAGACGTCGAAGGTCGGGAGGTTCTTGATCGTGAAGCGACCGGTGACGGTGCTGCCGGTCTTGTCGACGTCGACGTCGGCGGTGGTGGTCTTCTTGGCGGTGGTGACGGACATCTGGTGCCTCCTGGGCGGTGGTGTGCTGCGGACGTTCGGGACGGTGCGGCGGGACGTCAGGCGTCCTGTGGTGCTGCCTCCGGCGGGGCCTTCGGCGCGCGCCTGGTGCCGCCGGCGCGCTTGTTCGGGGGGGTGGTCGGCGTGCTGACCGGCTGGGTGCTGACCGGCTCGGCAGTGACCACGGTGACCGCGACGTCGTCGCTGGCGGTGGCCGACTGCGACGCGGCGTTCTCCTTGCGGAAGCTGTCGTAGATCTCGAGCAGCACCTGCTTCTGCCGCTCGTTCAGCCCCTCGTCGGACAGCACGGCGTCGGGGACGGCGCCGCTGCCCTCGCGCTGCTCGAGGATGCCGGCCTGGACGTACAGCGCCTCGGCCGAGATGCGCAGCGCCTTGGCGATCTGCTGCAGGATCTCGGCGCTCGGCTTGCGCAGGCCCCGCTCGATCTGGCTGAGGTAGGGGTTGCTGACGCCGGCCAGCTTTGCTAGCTGGCGCAGCGAGATGTCGCTCGCGCTGCGCTGCTCGCGGATGTAGTCACCGAGGTGACGGACGTCGATGCCGACCACGGTGACCTCCTCCGCTCGCGTGCCGTTGCTGTGACGCAGACGTTATGCCCGGGTGCTAGCAACTGCAAGCACTCCTGCTAGCAGAAGTCGGTGAGGTCGGTCACAGCGTTCGGCCGCGCGCTGGGCGGGGACGCGACATGCTCGCTCCGACGCGAGGGGGGATGCAGGGTGGTGGCACTGCCGGACGCCTACCTGGCCGTGGTGGACGGCCTGCCCGACGCTGCCCTGCTGTTCCGCGACGGCGTGCTCGTGCACGTCAACACCGAGGCGCGCAACCGGCTGGTCCAGGCCGGCATCCTGCCGGACGGCGCCGCGCTGGGCGACGTGGACGTCACCGCTGCCGTGGTGCAGGAGGACGTCCCCCTACTGCGTCGAGCCATGCGGGAGGCGGCCGCCGGCCGTGCGGTCCCGGCCACGCGCCTCACCATCGCGGGCGGGTCCCTGGTGGTCTCCTGCGTGTTCAACCCGCTCGTGCTGGACGGCCGGCCGTACGTGCAGCTGCTGGGCCGCGACGTCACGACCCGCGCCGCGGCCGAGCAGGCGCTGCGGGCCTCCGAGGCGCAGTTCCGGGCGGTCTTCGACGACAGCCCGATCGGCGTCGCGATCGTCGAGGACCGGCGGTTCGCCGTCGTCAACGAGGCGCTGTGCCGCCTGCTGGGCCGCCCGCCCGAGGACCTGCTCGGGCGCACCGGCGAGGAGGTGACCCTGCCGGACGACGCGCCGCTGAAGGACGACGTCGTCGGCGCGCTGGAAACAGGACGGGCCGCGAAGGTCCAGAGGAGGTACCTGCGCCCGGACGGCGCCGTCGTCTGGGGCGAGCTGACCGCCATCCGCTTCGGCAGGACGCCGGACGGCAAGGGCCGGTCGCTGGTGCACCTGCGCGACATCACGGCGGAGCGGCAGTCCGCCGAGCACCTGCAGCACCTCGCCCTGCACGACACCATGACCGGGCTCGGCAACCGGGCGCTGCTCCAGGACCGGCTCGACCACGCCCTCGCCGAGCGACCGGAGCGGCGCCGCGGGCTGGCCGTGCTCTTCGTCGACCTGGACGGCTTCAAGACCATCAACGACGGCCTCGGCCACGCCGTCGGCGACCGCGTCCTGCAGACGACGGCACGGCGGCTGCGCTCGGTCGTCCGGCCTTCGGACACCGTGACCCGCTGGGGTGGCGACGAGTTCGTCGTGCTCATGGAGGGGCTCGAGGACGCGGAGGAGGCCGTCGTCGTGGCGCGCCGGATCGAGCAGGCCGTCGCCATGCCCCTGCAGCACCGCAACGACGAGCTGCTCATCACGGCCAGCGTCGGCATCGCGTTCGCCCCCGCGACGGAGGCCACGACAGCCGCTCAGCTCCTGCACGAGGCGGACGCCGCCATGTACCGCGCCAAGCGCACCGGCCGCGCGCGGCACACGGTGTTCGACGCAGCCCTGCGTGCTGCCGCCGCGCGGCGCTCGCACGTCGAGTCGCTGCTGCGGACGGCGGTGAGCAACCAGCGGATCGTCCTGCACTACCAGCCGATCGTGCGCCTGTCCGACCGGCGGATCGTCGGCGCGGAGGCGCTGCTGCGGCTGCGGGACGACGACGGGACGCTGCTCTACCCGGACACCTTCCTCGACATCGCCGAGGACAGCGGGCTGATGGTCCCGATCGAGCACGTCGTGCTCCAGCAGGCCTGCGAGCAGGCGGTGACGTGGTCGGACGCCGGGCACGACCTCGGCATCAGCGTGAACGTCTGCGCCCGGCAGATCGCGCTGATCGAGGACTTCGAGGCGCAGGTGCTCAAGGCGCTCGCCGTGACCGGGCTGCCCGGAGGCAAGCTCACCTGCGAGGTGACGGAGTACGCCGTTCTGGACACCAGCGAACGCACCGTCGCGGGCATCCACCGCCTGAAGGAGCAGGGCGTGGAGTTCTCCGTCGACGACTTCGGCACCGGCTACGCGTCGATGACCTACCTGCAGACGCTCCCGGTCGGCGAGGTGAAGATCGACCGGCGCTTCGTGGCACGCGCCGAGCAGGACCGGCCGGCCGCCGCCATCGTCCGTGCCGTGGCCGGGCTGGCCAGCGAGCTCGGCATGCGCAGCGTGGCCGAGGGGATCGAGGACCCGTCCGTGCACGACCTCGCCGTCCTGCTCGGCGTCGGCCACGGGCAGGGCTACCTCTACTCCCGGCCGGTCCCCGCGGAGGACTTCCTCGCCCTGGTGGGCACTGCTCCTGTGTGACGGACGTACGGGTGGGCCTCTGCGGCTGGACGACCTCGATGACCTCCTACGTGCGGCGCTTCCCGCTGGTCGAGGTGCAGCACACCTTCTACGAGCCGCCGGCCGAGGCCGTGCTCACACGGTGGCGGGCGGAGGTGCCGACCCGCTTCGAGTTCACGATGAAGGCGTGGCAGCTCGTCACGCACGACAGCAGCAGCCCCACCTACCGGAAGGTCAGGGCGCAGCCGCCGCGCGGCGAGGTGGGCTCCTTCCGCACCACCCCGGCGGTGCTGACCGGCTGGCAGCGCACCCTCGAGTGCGCGCGCGTCCTGCGCGCCACCGCCGTGCTGCTGCAGTGCCCGAAGAGCTTCCGCCCGACGGTCGAGAACGTCGCGCGGCTGCGGGACTTCCTGAGCTCGGTGGACCGTCCCGCTCAGGCACGGCTGCTCTGGGAGCCGCGCGGCCCGTGGCCGGTCCCGCTGCTGACCGAGCTGTGCCGCGACCTCGACCTGGTGCACGTCGTCGACCCGATGCAGACCGAGACCGTGACTCCGGAGCAGACGTACTACCGGCTGCACGGCACGAGCGGCATGCGGCACGTGCACACCGACTCCGAGCTGCGCCGCCTGCGCGACCTCGTCGACGGGCGACCGGCGCCGTACGTGCTGTTCAACAACCTGCCGCGGATCGGCGACGCGGAGCGCTTCCTCGCCCTGCTCTAGGGAGTGGGCGTGAAGGAGGACCGGAAGCCCTCGACGAGCGGCTCCGCGAACTCCCAGGCCGACGCGCGGGAGACGACGTGCAGCCAGTAGCCGCGTTCGCCGGCCAGCACGACGAGGTCGCTGCCGCGCTGCTCCAGCTCGCCGGAGCCGTACGTGTAGTCCCAGGTACCGGCCGGGTAGCCGCGGAGGTCGAGCTGCTTCGCGGACAGGCGCTGGTAGCCGGGATGCTCTGCGGCGAAGGCCTTCTCGTACTCCAGCAGGTCCGCCTGGGTGCTGACGTCGCCGGTGCGGACCGACATGCTGGTCAGGCCGGACGCGCTGACGAACTCGTCACCGCTCACCCGCCAGCCGGGCGGCAGGCCGATGGACCAGAGGCCATCGTCCGAGCGGTGCGTGGACCAGCCGGCCGGCACCTGGGCCGGCTCGGCGGGCACGGCACGAGCGGCCTGCGGAGCCGTCCCGCCGGACAGCGGACTTGGTGTCGCGGAGGGCGGGGCCGTGACCGCGGTGGCAGCCGGCTCACCGTCGCGGCTGAGGAGGACGGCTGCCGTGCCCACGCCGAGCA
>JAOPWK010000211.1 GCA_025965735.1 Frankiales bacterium | reverse complement strand
CCTTGTTCGGCAGCAGCAGCATCGCCGGCATCCCGCTCGTCGGGCGTCGCGGGCTCGCCAAGCTCCTCAAGCAGCCAGGTGATCTCACCCCCGACGACCGGGCCGCCCTGGCTGCGTACCTCGCGGGCCGCTTCATCCCCGCCTGACAACGGGCGCCTCGGCGGTCGCCCGAAGAACAGCCGAGACACCCGGGAACGCGGGATCCAAGAACTGCTCCTCTGGACCTGCGAGCACGTCAGCGTGCGCCAGTGACGCTCATGCCGATGAGCGGGCGTTCCTGCGTCACGTCATCAGCGACTACTGCCGAACCTGCGCCGCAGTGCGAAGTTGGCCGGCGCCGTCTGCTCCTTGCGTCTCTAACTGGTAGCCGGGTGCGGCGCGATGCGGTGCTGCGGGCAGCCTGGCCGTGACACGGTGGCTGCATGCTCAACGCGCCAGGGCGAACCCCAGGGCGTACGCCGGACGAGGTGGACGACGCGGTCAACCTGCAGTCACCCACCCCCACCGGCACGACCTCGCGATCCACCCAAGCCCGCGTTCCGCGGGCCCAACGACGCCCGTGGCCGACGCCTTCCGTCTAAGGGCTAGGCCAAAGCCAAACTGGCGGTGGGGTCTTTCGCGGGGGGAGCGGGCGCCACGTAGGTGTCGACGCGGTGCCGGTACGCGGTCTGCTCGGCGATGACCATGAATACCTCGCCCGTGCTGTCGGCCCAGTGAAGGATCGGCAGCTGCCACCCGCCGGCCAACGCTGCCAATCGGTCAAGGTCATGAACATCGACGATGGCTGCACCGAACGGCGCGGCGACCGGCTGAGAGGGCAATAGCAGCTTCGTGTGCCGCCGGCGGCTGCGCTCCAGCGGGGTCAGCCTGCTTTGCTGCCGCCAGTGCAGTAGCCAGACGAGCAGCGCGCCGACGCCCAGGGCCGGCGCTCCGTAGGGGAACGCCGCCGCGCGGGCTGCGGAGAGCGCACCGGCCGGTACGCCACCGGCTGCGGCCAGCTCGGTACCGGCGTCGCTGAAGGTCAGCGATGCCACCGGGTCCTCCAGCCGTAGCGCTGTCGCGTCCAGGACCAGGTCAAGTGTCCGCTCGAAGGTCTGGTCGCCGGTGACGATCGTGGGGGTGAGCGCGACGTGCACCTCACCTGCGGGTGCCCCGATCGCCGCGGAGGCCGCGTTAGCGCGGTTGGCCAGCTCGGGCAGATGCAGCGGCACAGTCCCGTCCCAGCTCCCGCCGGGGATCTTGATCGCCTTGAGCAGCGGAATGTCTTCGTGCCAGCCGCTTGTGGTGGCGATCCGTGCCACGACATTCACGCTGCTGAGGACGTCTGGGCCCCCGTAGCTGATCTTGATCGTGACGTCATCGGCAAGGGCCCGGAACACCGGGTCCGGCGCGACGGCGCTTCCATCTCCTGACGCCGCGGAGGGTCGCAAGGCTGCGCTGTAGTCGAACGTCAGCGTCTGGTCGCTGCTTGCCGGTGCCGTGGTGGCGGCCGGTGTGCGCGCTGCGACCGGAGGCGCCGTCAGTAGCTGTGCACCTGCTACTGCGATCGTGAGCGCCAGGACAACGGTGGCTCCGGCGGCGGCAGCCGGCTTCGACCAGCCGGGCGGGCGGGCGCTCTTCTTGCGGTGCTGGGCCACGGGGCCGACCTTTCGGATGTGTCGGGTGGTGCCACCGGCGATGAGGCCGACGAGCGCGATGACCACCCACAGGCGGGTCTGCGCAGCCCATGCAAGTGCTGAGCCGGCGTGCGGTACGTGCACGATCTGTCGGCCGAGCAGCTGGTCTGCGGCCGGGTGTTCGGGGTCGAGCCAGCTGTTGTTGTCGCCCTGGAACGTCCATCCGCGCTCGTCGTGAGCGACGATGCGGTGCAGAACGGTCGTGTCGAGCATGCTGCTCTGATAGGCGACGACGTCGCCGACGTCGTACGAGCTGGCTGGCCAGGCGATGACGAGGTCGCCAGCGTTGATCGTCGGCTGCATGCTGACGCCGTGGGTGACGACGATCGTCGCGCCGGCGTACAGGGACAGCAAGCAGCCGAGCAGGAGCGTGAGTGCGGCCAGGGACAAGGCCGCGGCCCGTCGTGACCTCATCGATGCTCCTGCTCGGCTGGGGTGCTAGCTGTGCTTGAGGTGCTACTACTCCGCGATCAGGGCGAACTTGGATGCCGTGTCGACCGGCTGGCTGGCGCTGCAGCTGTACGTCGTCTTCGTCGTCCCGACGTCGTAGCTGCCACCCGGGCAGGTGACGCCCGCCGCGTCGTTGAACGCGATCTGGATGGTCTTGAGGGTCGTGTCGCCGTTGAGCACCAGACCGACCGAGGTGATCGTGTCCTCGGCCAGGTTCGTGTTGTAGGTCACCGAGGTGGCGGTGACGCCGCTGATCGTCTGCGAGCCGTAGCCGCGGGTGACGTCGGTGGCGGGCAGCGAGTTGCTGTTGGTGAACGCGCCGCCGGTGGCAGCGAGGACGCCGGCGACCGCAGCCGCGCCGATGAGGATGTTCTTGCGCATGAGGTTGTGCCCTTCAGTTCGGTAGCTCGGCTGACCTCGTGGGCCCCGTGGCTTTGCGCCCCCGGCTCGCACCGGGTTTGCCCTTGTCGGTTGACACAAGGTGCTTCGCCGTCGCCCGAGCCCGAGTGAAGCCCTTACGTCCGCTTTGACTCGAAGGAACGACACGGCAGCGTTTGCGGCTGTCATCCCTTCGGTCTAGTCACACCCGGAGGCAGTACCTGGCCGTCACCCCAGGGCGCCGGCACGACTGCGAGAGGGGATGTCGCTCACCCGATCGGGCATTCAGACCCGCTTCGGCGCTGGTCGAGACGGCCGGAGCCGAGCGACACGGTGGTCGACCCGGCGTGCGGCACCGGCGGCTTCCTGCTGGCCGCCCACACATATGCCAGCCGCGACGGTGAGCACCTCGACCCGAAGGCGCGCGAGCACCTGCGCGACGCCTTCATCAGCGGCACCGAGCTCGTCGACGGGACGGCGCGTCTGGCGGCGATGAACCTGCTGCTGCACGGCATCGGCCGCCCCGACGGTGACTCGCTGGTGTCGGTCGGCGACGCTCTGTCCAGCGACCCGAGCCGGCGCTGGTCCGTGGTCCTGGCGAACCCGCCGTTCGGCCGCAAGTCCTCGGTCACGATGGTCGGCGCGGACGGCCGGGAGAGCCGCGACGACCTCGAGATCGTCCGCGACGACTTCTGGGTCACGACGTCGAACAAGCAGCTCAACTTCGTCCAGCACATCAAGACGATCCTCCACATCAACGGCCGCGCCGCGGCCGTCCTGCCCGACAACGTGCTGTTCGAGGGCGGTGCCGGGGAGACGGTCCGCCGCCGGTTGCTGCAGGAGGTTGACGTCCACACCCTGCTGCGCCTGCCGACGGGGATCTTCTACGCGGGCGGCGTGAAGGCCAACGTGCTGTTCTTCGACAAGCGCCCGGCCGGTGAGCGGCCCTGCACCGAGCAGCTGTGGGTGTACGACTTCCGCACAACCAGCACTTCACCCTCAAGCAGAACCAGCTCCGGCGTGATCACCTGCAGGACTTCGTCGACTGCTACCTGCCCGGCA
>JAOPWK010000159.1 GCA_025965735.1 Frankiales bacterium | reverse complement strand
CGGCCTCGGCGAGCCCGAGGTCGGCGACGTCGTGGGCAGGCAGGGGCACGCGCTGGAGTCTGGCCCACGTACGTTCTGCCGGTGACGACCACCACGGACCGGCCATGATCGACATCGCGGCGCTGATCCACGATGCGGGCGGGTTCGTGAAGGTCCTCGGACCGCGCGTGCTCTCGACCGAGCCCGCGCTGCTCCGGCTGGACGCCGGCCCCGACCTGCACAACCACATGGGCGGCCCGCACGCCGCCGCCATCTTCGGCCTCGGCGAGACCGCCGCCTTCGTGGTGCTGCTGCAGGTGTTCGGCGATCTCGTCCAGGCGGGCGCCGTCCCGCTGGTGAAGGACGCGCAGATCGCCTACTCGGCCATCGTCACCGGGCCGCTGCTCGCGGCGGCGCAGCTCGCCGTCGGCGAGGAGGACGGCGTACGCGCCTCCCTGGAGGACCGCGGCCGCGCGACCTTCCCGGTGGAGGTGCGCTTCCGGCGCGAGCAGGACGACGTGGAGACCGCCGTCGCGACGTACCGGATGGCGCTGCTCCAGCGCTGACTACCGTTCGTCGTACGGGGCACGCTCACTGAGCCTCACCTGACCCGGAAGGACCCGCTGTGGCCGGTGGACTGGTAGCCCTGCTCGACGACGTGGCGGTGCTCGCGCGCGCCGCCGCCGCGTCCGTCGACGACATCGGTGCCGCCGCCGCGCGGGCCAGCCTCAAGGCCACCGGCGTCGTGGTGGACGACACCGCGGTGACGCCGCAGTACGTGCACGGGCTCGCGGCCGACCGCGAGGTGCCGATCATCCGCCGCATCGCGCTGGGCTCGCTGCGCAACAAGATGCTGATCATCCTGCCGGCCATCCTGCTGCTCAGCCAGTTCCTGGACTGGGCGCTCACGCCGCTGCTGATGCTCGGCGGGGCCTACCTCTGCTACGAGGGCGCCGAGAAGGTCTGGGGCCGGATCCGCGGGCACGAGCACGGTCACGCCGCGGAGCCGGAGGCGCTGCCCGACGAGAACACGATCGTGTCGGGCGCGGTCCGCACCGACTTCATCCTGTCCGCGGAGATCATGGTCATCTCGCTCAACGAGGTGGCCGACGAGTCGTTCGTCTCGCGGGCCGCGATCCTGGTCGTCGTCGCCTTCGCCATCACCGTTCTCGTCTACGGCGTGGTCGCGCTCATCGTGAAGATGGACGACGTCGGGCTGAGCCTGGCGCAGCGCCCCGGCAAGGGCACCGCCCGGCTCGGGATGGGGCTGGTGAAGGGCATGCCGAAGCTGCTGTCCGCACTGACCGTCGTCGGCACGGCCGCGATGCTCTGGGTCGGCGGCCACATCCTGCTGGTCGGCATGCACGACCTCGGCTTCGACCTCGTCTACGACGCGGTGCACCACCTCGAGGACGCCGCCAAGGACGCCACCGGTGCCCTCGGCGGCGTCGTGAAGTGGCTGGTCGACACCCTCGCCAGCGCCGTGCTCGGCCTGCTCGTCGGCGGCCTGCTGGTGCTGGTCGTGAGCCAGACGCTGCACCGCAAGAAGGCCGACGCCGCCGCGCACTAGGAGCGGATGCGCTCCTTCAGGGTGGTGATGGCGTCGACCGGCGTCGGGTCCAGTCCCTGCGCGAGGGCGAGGTACGTCGAGGCGTAGTCGGTGAGCCCGATCAGCGAGGCCAGCCGCGCCAGCGGGCTGCTGCCCTCGGCCTGCAGCTGCACCACCGGCACGTCCCGCTCGCGCGCCAGCTCGGTGCTGACGTCGGCGCGGCGGGTCACCTGCGGGTGCTCCTCGACGTCCCGCAGCAGCACCAGCGACAGGCGGGACTCCTGCTCCTCGTCCTCGCCGCGGTCACGGAAGAAGTCGTCCTCGCCACCGCTGCTGGCGGCGCCCGCGAACGCCCCGTCGAAGGCCACGACCTGGTTGTGGTTCGCCTCCGGCAGCACGCCCCAGACCGCGGGCGACTTGGCGTTCTCGTTGAGCTGGCAGGCGAAGCGGTACGCGACGGCGCCGGCGAGCGGGCTGGTCCCCCACACGACCGGCAGCCGGCCCTGCAGGTCCAGGGCGAGCCGCTTCGCCGGGTTGACCAGCGAGACGGCGTCCGGGCGGCAGCGGTCCGCGACCTCCTCGAGGGTGCGCGCGGCGTCCTCGACCACCTCGGGCGGCGCCTGCAGCAGTCCCAGCGCGTGCGCGGCCACGACCAGCGGGGTGGACAGCGCCCACATGCTGGCCCGCGGCTGGCGGCCCTGCGTCACCGGCACGAAGACGGCGCGGCCGCGCTGGCCGAGGTCGTCCACGGGCGAGCCGGCAGCGCCGACGACCATCAGGCGGCAGCCGCGGCGGACGGCTTCCTCGAGCGCGCTGAGCGTCTCCTCGGTCGAGCCGGAGCAGGACACGACGACCACCAGGTCGACCGGCCCGACCCACGCCGGCAGGCCGTAGCCGCGATGGGTGAGGACGGGTACCGGGCACCCGGGTCCAGCGACCGCGGCGAGGACGTCACCCGCGATGCCGGAGCCGCCCATGCCGCACACGACGACGGCACGGGGCCGGCCGTCCTCGCGCAGCCGCTCCACGCCGGCCTCGGCCGTGAGCACGGCGGCCTCGCGCACCTGCGCGGCGGCCGAGGCGACCGCGGGCAGCATGCCGCCCGGATCCCCCGCCTCCAGCCCCTTCGGGTCGTCCAGCAGGTCCTCGAGCGAGGTCACGAAGGCTTGCGCGCCTCGTCGACGAGCAGCACCGGGATGTCGTCGCGCACCGGGTAGGCCAGGCCGCAGCCGGTGCAGACCAGCTCCTCGGCGGCGTCGTCCGCACGCAGCGGCGCGTGGTCGACCGGGCAGGCGAGGATGTCGAGCAGAGCGGCGTCCAGCTTCATGCGCGCACTCTAGCGAGCGGCCCGCCGTCAGCCGCGGATGAGGGCGAGGGCCTCGTCCCGGACGCGCTCCATCGTGGCGACGTCGGGCGCCTCGACGTTGAGGCGGAGAAGCGGCTCGGTGTTGCTGGCCCGCACGTTGAACCACCAGCCCTCGGGGCTCGTGACGGTGAGGCCGTCCAGCTCGTCGAGCTCAAGGTCGGCGTACCGCTGCTTGATGGCCGCCACCCGCGCCTGCTGGTCGTCGACGGTGGAGTTGACCTCGCCGCTGGCGGCGTACCGGTCGTAGCTGGTGAGCAGCTGCGACAGCGTGCCGTCCTGGCCGCCGAGCGCGGCGAGGGCGTGCAGCGCGGCGAGCATGCCGGAGTCGGCGTTCCAGAACTCCGAGAAGTAGAAGTGGCCGGAGTGCTCCCCGCCGAAGACGGCGGCCGTACGCGCCATCTCGGCCTTGATGAAGGAGTGGCCGACGCGGGTGCGGACCGGGGTGCCGCCGTTCTCGCTGACGACCTCCGGCACCGCCTTGCTGGTGATGAGGTTGTGGATGATCGTCGAGCCGGGGTGCTTGCCGAGCTCGCGGTGCGCGATGAGGGCCGTCAGCACCGACGGGCTGACGATCTCGCCGCGCTCGTCGATGACGAAGCAGCGGTCGGCGTCGCCATCGAAGGCCAACCCGAGATCGGCGCGCTCGCTCAGCACCCGCGCCTGCAGGTCCGCGGTGTTCGCCGGGTCGATCGGGTTCGCCTCGTGGTGGGGGAAGCTGCCGTCGAGCTCGAAGTACATGCTCGTGGTGTCGAGCGGCAGCCCCTCGAAGACCGCCGGGACGGTGTAGCCGCCCATCCCGTTGCCCGCGTCGACGACGACCTTGAGCGGGCGGATGCTCTCGATGCCCGGGACGAGCTGCTTCATGTACGACGCGTAGCCGGCCAGCAGCTCCTGCTGCGACACGGTGCCCGGGGTGCCGTCGTAGGCGGGCAGGCCCTCGTCGAGGTAGCGCTCGGCGTCGGCGCGCAGCTGGGCCAGCCCGGAGTCCTGACCGACCGGCTTCGCTCCGGCCAGGCACAGCTTGATGCCGTTGTAGCGCGCCGGGTTGTGGCTGGCGGTGAACATCGCGCCGGGGACGTCCAGCGTGCCGGCGGCGTAGTAGAGCAGGTCGGTCGAGCCGAGGCCGGCCTCGACGACGTCGACGCCCTGGCTGGTGACGCCCTCGGCGAAGGCCCGGCTCAGCTCGACGCCGGTCTCACGCATGTCCCGCGCCGTGACGATCCGCGGGCTGCCGGCGAAGCGTGCGAACGCGGCACCGAGGGCGCGCGCGATGTCGGCGTCGAGCTCGCCGGGGCACAGGCCCCGTACGTCGTAGGCCTTGACGATGTTCGAGAGGTCGCGGGTCACCCGCGAAGGCTAGAGCTTGTGCTTCTGGGCCTTGCCGAGCACCGTCGTGATGTCGAGCTCGCGCCCGTTCTGCTTCCAGGACTTGGTCTCGCAGGAGTGGCAGGACGTGAAGTCGACGGGCGAGCCGTCGGTCAGCGTCATCGTGATCGACGTGACCCGGTTGCCGGCGCACGTGTCGCAGACGGCGAGCGTGCGCGTGGGGGTGGTGACGAGCGACATCGGGTTCTCCAGTGAGCAGCTGGGTGGGCGTGCGTAACTGCTCCATCGCCCGATCCGGCCGATCCCTTGAGAACCCGGCGTGTCGGGTGCATACCGGACGAACCGGGCGGGGCTATCCGGGAGTGGGCAGCGCCCTCAGGTGGCCGCGCCGGCCGGTGCTGCTGTCCTGGCCGGCCTGGGACGCTGCGGCGGACGGGCGGGCGGCCTCGCGGACGGCGTCGGCCAGCGCCTCGAGATCGTCGCTGCTGCGCGACCGCACGACGTCCGGGTGCTCCGGCGCGTGCCGCACGACCTCCCAGCCGAGCGGGGCGGTCAGGCGGTCGGCGTGCTGCTCGCACAGGTCGTAGCAGTGCGGCTCGGCGTGCACGGCCAGCGGCCCGACGACGGCGGCGCGGTCGGCGTAGACGTAGGTGAGCGTCGCGACGGCGGGTTGGGCGCACGCGGTGCGGGAGCAGCGCCGGACAGGGCTCACGGGCTGGACGCTAGCCGACCACGACTCGCCAGCCGAGCGACGCGCCGCACCTGCTCGCCCTCGCCTACCCTCGCCGCGTGGACGCCGTGCCTGCACCCGCTGTAGCGCGCCGCGCGCGACGCCGCGACCGGCACGGCCGCGGTCTGCGCGGCCCCCTCGTGCCGAGCACGATCGAGCTCGGCGGCCGGGTCCTGCGCGTCCCCGCGTTCCAGACGCGCGGCGAGCGCTTCGACGACCTCGTGCTGGACGCCGTGGAGGACCTCGAGCAGCGGTGGGCCACTGAGCTGGAAGGCGTGGAGTTCGCCGTCGAGGACGTGCCGGCGGTGCCCCTCCACGGCGAGGTCGGCTACGACGAGGACGTCGTGGCTGACGAGACCGCGGGTGGCGCCGTCCCGCTCGGTCGGCTGCTGCCCGCCGGCGCCGACACCCGCGGACGCCGCACGGCGCCTCGCATCGTGGTCTACCGGCGGCCGCTCGAGGCCCGCGCCGCCGACCGGGCCGACCTCGCGGACCTCGTGCACGACGTGGTCGTCGACCAGGTCGCCCGGCTGCTGCAGATCGACCCGGACGAGGTCGACCCGCCTCCGTCCTAGGGCTCGGCGACCACGACCGGTCGCAGGACGGTGCGCGGCTGCGGGCCGACGGGCAGCAGCGTGGTCAGCGGGCCGCTGCGACCCCGCTCGCGGGAGTAGCGGGCGGCGTGCACCTGCCCGCTCACCGGCCGGAGCTCCAGCGTCAGCGCTCCCGACGAACCCTGCGGCAGGAAGCGCGACAGCCGCACGGCGGCGGTGGTGGAGGCCGGCACGTCGACGCGAAGCGGCTGGGGCAGCTCGCCCGGCGCAGCCAGCGGGACGACGTCCACGACCGCGTCGCCGCTGCTCGCGGTCAGCAGGAGCGTGACCTCGGTCGCGGCGGCGAGCCGTACGTCGGCGAGCAGGGCGGGCTGCTCGATGGCCGGTGCCGCTGCGCTGAAGGCGATCTCGCGGACCCGTCCCGACTGCCCGTCGACCACGCTCGCGCCGGCGAGCACCGGCACGTCCGCGGTCACCCGGAGCGCAGCCGGCGTCCGGGCCAGCTGCTCCGACAGGTCCACCGCGACGGAGGTGCCGGCCGGCACGGTGACTGCCTCGAGCGACACCTCGCCGTCCGTCGTCACCAGCGCCAGCGCCGCGGTGGCGTCGTCGGCGCCCGGGTTGGTGAGCAGGGCGGTGCGACGCCCCGGTCCCGCGGGCAAGCCAGGCACGACGAGGCCTCGAGCTGGTGCCACCGTCGTCGGGACCCAGTCGGTGCCGAGGGGGGTCCGCCCGTCGCTGCGGATCACCCGGAGCGCCGGCGCCACCTGTCCCCGCGTCGTGCGGACGTGCAGCGCGAGCAGGTCGCGGTCCGGGGCGAGCCGGTCCAGCAGCACGACCACCCGGCTGCGCGGCGGGACGGAGACGCCCCTGCCGGAGCGGGGGTCGGCCGGACCGTCCGCCGTCCAGACCTGCACGTCCACCAGAGCCGCCAGCTCGCCGGCGTTGACCAGCACCAGCTCGGTGAACGAGCCGAGGGTGGTGGCGCCGCCGACGAACCAGGCCGAGGTCACCGGCGCGGAGCAGGTGACGGACGACGTACCGCGGCGACCGCCGGTGGTGGCGCGGGTCGCCTGCTCGACGACCAAACCCGCCCCCTGCGCCTGCACCAGGAACGGGCCGACGAAGCGCTCCGGCAGCGGGGCGTCCTTGCGCAGCGGACCAGCGAGGGGACCGCCCTCCCTGGTGGCGCCGCCGGCGGCGCCGACCGTGGTGCGGCCACGGTCGCCGTCCTGGCGCACGTCGGGACACACGGCGGTACCGGTCAGCACCGGGACCGCCGTCGGCTCAGGGCTGCTCGGTGCAGGGCCCGCATTCGCCTGGCCGAGGGCAAGCCCGGCGACGAGCAGCACCCCCACGGCGCCCAGCCGGGCGGCGGCGCTCATCGCTTCCGCCCTCGTGCGCCCGGGCCGGCGAACACGGCAGCCGTCAGCAGCGCGACGGCCTGCAGCCACAGGGGCAGCCCGCTCGGATCAGGCTCGGGCGCGGGTCGTACCGGGGGCAGCACGCGCCACAGCGGCGTCTCCCCGGGCTGCCGCGCCAGCCCCGGCTGGGCGTCCAGCGCAGGCACGTCCTGATCGGCCCGGACGAACGCGATGCCCTGTGCCGCAACGGCTTCCGCGGCAGGACCACCTCGTCCGGTCAGCAGGTCGGCGACCTCGTCGTCGAGCCGCACCGGCCGGTCCCCCAGCCGCGGCCCGTCCGCGCCGGTGACGCTGTAGGCGACTGACCCGTCGGCACGTGCAGCGAGCAGGAGGGCTCGACTGCCCGGTGCAGCTCTGAGCTCGGCCTCCGCGAAGGCGGGCAGTGCGGCCTGCGTGCTCCGCTCCAGGGGTCCCCCGGCGCCGCGGCGCACCCCGTCGACGGCGCTGACCAGCGGCACCAGCACTGCCAGCACGACGACGCCGACGGCGGCCAGCTGCCGTCCGCCGAAGGAGGAGCGGGACAGGCTCTCCTGCAGGCCCTCCCCGCCCACCAGGGCCGCCATCAGCATCCCGGCTGCGGCGAGGTCCAGCGGGACGCCGGGCCACACCGGCACGCCGTCGACGCTCGTGCGCGCCAGCACGAGTGCAGCGGCCAGCCCCAGCAGGGCCAGGCCCCACCCAGCGGCAGCGACACGGGCGCGGCGCGTGCGCAGCAGCCCGCCCAGCGCGGCCAGCAGGAGGCCGAGGGTCAGCAGCGTCGCCGGCGTCCCGGGCCCGCCCGGCTGCAGCAGGAGCAGGTGCCAGGCCGGCAGCACCGGGTCGGCCAGGCCGG
>JAOPWK010000153.1 GCA_025965735.1 Frankiales bacterium | reverse complement strand
CCGGCTGCGGCGGGACGACGCCGGCCGCGGCTCCGGCGCCCAGCCCGGCAGTCCCGCAAGCTCCACCGGCCGCGCCGTCCCCGTCCTCCCCGCCCCCTGCGCCCGTCGTCGAGCCGGCCTGGGTGGTGGGCGCGTCACCGCTCCCGCTGCGGCCCGACGGCTTCGGCCAGGTGCTGCCGACGCCCCCGCTGCTCCGCGACCGCCGGATGACCGCCGCCGACGTGCTGCCGCCGCCGCCCGGCAGCCGCTTCACCGCGACCGTGACCGCCGTCAGCGCGGCGCTCCGCGAGCGCATGGGTCAGACCTGGTCGCCGGACTGCCCGGTGCCGCTGGCCGACCTGCGCTACCTGACGGTCTCCTTCCGTGGCTTCGACGCCGATGCGCACACCGGCGAGCTGGTCGTGCACGAGGACGTCGCCGAGGCCGTGGTGAGCGTCTTCCGCCGGCTGTTCGAGCAGGGCTTCCCGATCGAGGAGATGCGCCTGCCGACGACCGCCGACCTGGAGGCTGCCCCGACCGGTGACGGCAACAACACAGCCGCGTACGTCTGCCGTGCGGCGCGCGGCCAGACCCGGTGGAGCCAGCACGCGTACGGGCGCGCCGTCGACGTCAACCCGTTCCACAACCCGCTGGTGAAGCGCGACCTCGTGCTGCCCGAGCTGGCCAGCGCCTACACCAAGCGCGCGGACGTCCGCCCCGGGATGCACGTGCCCGGCGGCGAGGCCGTGCGCGCCTTCGCCGACGTCGGCTGGGAGTGGGGCGGCGCGTGGCGCAGCAGCAAGGACTACATGCACTTCAGCCAGAACGGCCAGTAGGTCAGGCGCTGGGTCGAGCCGCGCTGGGGAACTCCACCGGCGCCTCGAAGGCTGCCCGGCGCGAGGCGCGCCGCAGCGAGGCCAGCACGGCCGGACCGGCGAGCAGCACCAGCACCACCGTGGTGATCGCCCGCCCGACGTCCCACCCGAGCGAGGTGGCGAGGGTGAACAGGAAGAACGCGTGCAGGTTCTCCATGGTGCTCTGCGCGGCGTCGAACGAGAGCTGGTTGCTGCTGCCCAGCGCGAAGGGCCAGAAGGACAGGTTCAGCAGCGCCCCGAACAGCAGCGAGGACACCGCCGCGTAGGCGGCCAGCACGGCCAGCTCCATCCGACCGCGCACCCGCGGCAGCAGGCCGGCGCCCAGGCCGACCCAGGCGGCGCCCAGCATCTGGAACGGCAGCCACGGGCCCACGCCTCCCGTGAGCAGCGCGCTGGAGAACAGCGTCGTCGCCCCGAGCACGAAGCCGAAGCCGGGCCCGAAGACCCGGCCGCCCAGCACGATGAGGAAGAACACCGTCTCGACGCCGGCCGTGCCCGCGCCGAGCGGGCGCAGCGCGGCGCCGATCGCGCTGAGCACGCCGAGCATCGCCAGCGCCTTGGTGTCCATGCCGCCGTCCGACATCTCCGCCAGGACGACGCCGAGCATCACCGGGAGCAACAGCGCGAAGACCAGCGGCGCGCTGGTGCTCTCGAGCACCGCGCCGGGGTCGACGAGCAGCGGCCAGCAGAAGGCCAGCACGCCGCCGACAGAGGCGAGGCCGAGCGCCAGCGCGGCTCGTGGCCGGACCCGCAGGACGCGGACGTCGGCGGCGTGGCCCCCGCGGCTGCTGCTCACGCCGGCCTCGGCAGGTCGAGCGCGTCGGCGACGTCGGCCACGGTCAGCCACGGCCGCGGGGACAGCACCTTCGCCACCTGCGGCGCGAAGGTAGGCGAGGCCAGGACCACGTCCGCGGTGGGGCCGTCCGCGACGACCTCGCCCTCGGCCATGACCACCACGCGGTCGCAGGTGGAGGCCACGAACTCCACGTCGTGCGTGGAGACCGCGACCGCGGTGCCCTCGGCGGCCAGCGAGCGCAGGATCGTCGTGAGCCGCGCCTTCGCGGCGTAGTCGAGCCCGCGCGTCGGCTCGTCGAGCAGCAGCACGCCGGGTGCCGCCGCCAGCTGGATCGCCAGCACCAGCGCGAGTCGCTGCCCCTCCGACAGGTCGCGCGGGTGGGCGCCCCGGTCGACGCCGGGCAGCAGCCGGGCGAGCAGCCCGTCGGCCGTGCCGGCAGGCCGGTGCGACTCCAGGTCGGCTTGCGCGAGCTCCGCGGCGACCGTCTCCAGGTAGAGCAGGTCCGCCGCGGTCTGCGGCACCAGGCCGACCAGCCGGCGAGCAGCCGCCGAGCCCACGGCGGCAGGGTCCCGGCCGCCGACGTCGACGGTGCCGCTGCTGCGGCGCCCGGCCCCCTGCAGCGCCCACAGCAGCGAGGACTTGCCGGCGCCGTTGCGTCCCATCAGGCCGCACACCTGACCGCCCCGCAGCCGCAGGTCGACCTCGCGCACCGCCACCACATCCCCGTAGCGGACGACCAGCCGCTCGGCGCGCAGCGCCTCCGCCCCGGACGGAGCGGCGACGACGGGCGGTACCGGCAGGCGCTCGCGCAGCGGCCCGGCCATGCGGCGCGCGTCGCGCACGGACAGCGGCAGCGGGTCCCAGCCGGCGAGCCGGCCGAGCTGGACGACCGGCGGGGCCAGCACCCCGCGCGCCATCATGAGCGCCGGCGGACCGCTGGTGACGGTGCCGTCGCCCGGCAGGTGCACGACGCGGTCGGCGTACTGCAGGACCCGCTCGAGCCGGTGCTCGGCCACCAGGACGGTGACGCCGAGGTCGTGCACCAGCCGGGTGATCGCGGCCAGCACCTCCTCCGCGGCCGTCGGGTCCAGCGCCGAGGTCGGCTCGTCGAGCACCAGCACCCGCGGGTGCGTCGTGAGCACCGCGCCGATGGCTGCGCGCTGCTGCTGGCCGCCGGACAGGTCGGCCAGCGCGCGCCCGCGCACGTCGGCCAGCCCCAGCAGGTCGAGCGTCTCCTCCACGCGCTTGCGCATGAGGTCCGGCGGCAGCCCGAGCTGCTCCATGCCGTACGCCAGCTCCTCCTCGAGCGTGTCGGTCACGAAGCCGGCCAGCGGATCCTGGCCCACGACCCCGACCACGTCGGCGAGCTCGCGCGGCGGGTGGGTGCGGGTGTCGCGCCCGTCGACGGTGACGTGGCCGGCGAGGGTGCCGCCGGTGAAGTGCGGGACCAGGCCGTTCACCGCCCCGAGCAGCGTGGACTTGCCGGCGCCGGTGCGGCCGAGCACGACGCACAGCTCGCCCTCCGGCACGTGCAGGTCCACGTCGCGCAACGTCGGTGCCGCTGCGTCCGGGTACGTCACGGTGACGCCCGCGAAGCGGATCACGCCGCCACCTCCACCCGTCCGACGGGAGCGGCCGCCCGCGCCCGCACCGGCAGCGGCGCCGCGACGGCCGGCAGCAGGCCGAGCAGGACGACCGCGAGCGGCAGCAGCGGCAGATCCGGCCAGCGCAGCGGGTAGAGCGAGGGGTGCAGCAGCAGCGGGTCGTAGGAGCTCGCGGCGACCATCACCAGCGCGCAGACGACGCCGGTCCCGGCGACCAGCCACTCGGGCCTGCGCCAGGGGTCCGGCCGGTAGGTCGTGCGCTCGATGCGCCGGCCCCCGAGCACGAGACCGCCTGCACACAGGGCGATCCCGACGGCGAGCGCGCCGAGGCCGAGCACCCGGGGCGCCGTCGCGTCGAGGAGGCCGTACAGCCCCAGGCACAGACCGAGCAGGCCTCCGAGCACCAGCGCGGCGGTGGCCCGGCGCAGCCCGCGCGGCACCTCCCCCGCCCGGCCGTAGCCGCGCGAGTCCATGGCCGCAGCCAGCATCAACGAGCGCGACAGGGCGTCCTCGAGCACCGGGATGGCGATGGAGCGCAACGCCCGCAGGCCCTTCGCCGAGGCCCCCCGGAGCCGCCGGGCACGCCGCACCCGAAGGACACTGTCCACCAGCTGCGGCGCGATCGTCAGCGCGACCACGACGGCGACCCCCACCTCGTACAGCGCGGGCGGCAGCGACCGCAGCGCCCGCTTCGGGTTCGCGAGCGCGTTCGCGGCGCCGACGCAGCAGAGCAGCGCGGCCAGGCGCAGGCCGTCGTACGCCGCGGCCAGCACCTCCTCGGCCAGCACCGGCCCACCGAGGTGGATCCCCTTCGCCCACCCGGGCAGGCCGGCCTGCGGCAGCGTGAACAGCACGTGCCCGTCCACGCCGGCGCCGAGCAGCGCGTTGAAGACCACGCGCACCAGCACGACGACCAGGCCGAGCACGAGGTAGGCCGAGAAGGCGCGCGCCCACGGGGCGTCCCCGCGCCTGACCACGACGACGTAGCCGACCACCGCGACCAGCACGGCGATGAGCAGCGGGTTGGTCGTGCGACTGACGGCCGTCGCCATGCCGAGCGCCCACACCCACCACGCCATCGGGTGCAGGGCGCGCGGCAGCAGGCTCATCGCCGGCGCGCCTGGAAGGCTGCCGCGGCGCCGAGACCGGCCACGAGGGCGACGCCGAGCAGGACGCCCACGAGCGGGCTGCCGTCCTCGTCACGGGTCGTCGGCTCGTCCATCGACCGCGGTGCCTGTGTGACCACCGCCGTGGCGGAGGGCGACGCCGACGCCGCAGCAGTCGCCGACGGTCCCACCGACGCGCGCGGCGTCGGCCCCGCGGACGCCTGCGCCGACGGAGCCGTCGTCCGGGAGGGCGCGACGGCGGGCGGGAGGG